>NZ_JACJON010000036.1 GCF_014695585.1 Microcoleus sp. FACHB-831
TCTCGCTCAAAGTTCCCGTCTAAAAAGCCATTTCATAGGGGAACTGGAACTCAATGTGAACATCTTAACTTCTCCATTCTCAACACTGCTTAGAGCTTAACCGAGAAGTATTGGATCTGTTCCTAGTCGATTTTGGGGCAGTGCAAGATACCTACCACAATACTGTCACGGGGGGCAGTACAGTAGTGGGAACTTACGGCTATATGGCTCCTGAGCAGTTCCGAGGGCAAGCGGTACTATCAACAGATTTGTATGGTTTAGCCACTACGCTGCTTTTCCTTTTAACCCGAAAATCGCCCGCAGAATTGCCCCAACGCAAGCTCAAAATTGATTTCCGCTCCCATGTCAGCGTTTCCAAAGATTTCGCAGACTGGCTGGAGAAGATGTTGGAACCAGTTATGGAAGATCGATTCCCCTCAGCCAACGCCGCTTTAGCAGTGTTGCGCGGTGAAGAGACTTTAGCCACTTACTCTACACAAAAGCTTCGTCAACCAAAGTACAGTCCCATCAGTTTAACTAATACTGATGGACGGGTAATAGTAGATATTCCGCCTGTGTGGTTAAGCAGCGCCAGCAGCAGACTTTTTGCTCTCATACCCCTAGTTTGGAACGGCTTTTTATTGCTGATGCTCTGGATAGTTGCAGCATCCGCCTCTATCATTACTTTGGATGCGGGGATCTTACTAGGCGGTTTTGGACTGATTGGGCTGTGGATGCTCGGCACTTTCCTATTTAGCGCAGCCTCTCGCACGCGGCTAGAGCTTGACTGCGATAATTTCCAGCTACAGCGGTGGTTTCTGGGTATGTGCTATCAGAAAGTACAGGCACGCACCGAAGATATTAGCGAGCTAAAACTGAGGGGTATTGGGTTGAAGATGAATAAAAACCCGATTACAGTCTTTATGCTCCGAGAGAGGATGCGTAAGCATCGTTTTGGCTCATTTCTCATGGAGAATGAGAAAGAATGGCTGTTGAGCGAGATAACAGCTTTTCTGGAGAAACAGCCACGCAAAGCCGCTGCAACCCCTTCGCTTGCGTCACCTAGATAAACTAGCGGTTGAGGGCATTAAGGTAGCTTCGCGATCGCCCAACTTAATATACTGACGACAAATAATATAAAATCTATACTTCTGGCTCATTATTAGTCCTTAAGCGTCTTGGTAGCAGCTACAGCTTTCCTTATATTGAAAGCTGTTTAGCCAGTCGGTTCCCAAACCCGCTCGCTTAGGATGAAATTTTTTATATTTAGTCAACGCTCAAACTCAAGACGCGATGCACTTACATCGTACAAAACTCAAATCTCAGTTAAAAACCTGAAGCTAACGACTCTTGATTATCTACCGCTGGCTGGCATAATTCTCCTGGGCGCAGTCCTGCGATTTTGGCATCTCGACCTCAAACCTTTGTGGCTAGATGAGGTAATTACAGCATTATTCAGCCTCGGTCGCAGCTACAATGACGTGCCTTTAGACGTATTTTTTCCTCTTTCAACAGTAAAGGAAATTTTTACTTTCAACCAGGGTGCGACCTGCCCTCAAATTGCCAACACTGTTGCTACCCAGTCTACCCATCCGCCCTTATTTTTTTGCTTAATGCACGGTTGGCTTAACTGGATTAGCCCTATAAATGCATCCTGGGTATGGAAATTGCGATCGCTCCCTGCTTTATTTGGGATAGCTGCGATCGCTGTCATTTATTTTCTCAATCGCATCGCTTTTTCGCCTACCGCTGGTTTGCTAGGAGCTGCTTTTATAGCCTTCTCTCCCTTTGGCGTCTACCTCTCCCAAGAAGCACGACACTACACTTTGCCCATACTGCTGATCTCTTTAGCCCTCCTTGGACTAATTTTAATTCAGCACAACCTCAAAACCCAACAGTACCCAAAACCTTTTATTTGGCTTGGCTGGGTTATCGTTAATAGTATCGGTTTTTACGTCCACTATTTTTTTAGCTTCTCTTTTATTGCCCAAATAATAACTTTAATTGGCCTGCTTTACAAGTCTAGAATCAAGAATAAAATTTCTTTATTTTTCCTTTCTTTTGCCCTTTGTCTTTTACCTTTTGCCTTATTCATACCCTGGCTGTCTGTCTTAAAGGGACATATGGGGAGTTCCGAAACCAACTGGCTGCCCCAAAGCCCTAGCATTGCGCCGCTTTACCAAACAATAGCAGGTTGGCTCCTGATGGCGATCGCTCTACCAATAGAAAGTCAGCCGCTTGAAATAGCAATTCTAAATGCATTGCTAATGGTTGTCTTTGGCAGTTGGCTGGGATGGCACTTCTTCAAAGGAATAAAAAAACTTTGGAACACTCCAACCACACATCTAGCTACTTTCACCCTAGCTAGTTTCATCCTCTGGGTTCACCTAGAATTTTTAGCAATTATCTACCTTTTAGGCAAAGATATTACTGTTGCCTCTCGCTATAACTTTGTCTATTACCCAGCCGCATGCGCTCTTTTGGGAGCCAGTCTTTGGAAGTTAAAAGTTAAAAGGCAAAAGGTAAAAAAAGGCAAAAAAGACTTTACTGTTTACTTTATAATTTTTCTTGTCAGCTTATTAAGCTGTGTCTGTGTCGTTTCTAACTTAGCTTTTCAGAAACCGTATAATCCACAGCAGGTAGCCGATAACATGAACATACAACCTGCTGTTCCTATGATGGTTGTCGTTGGCTACAACAATTCTCAGGATGTAGCTTTAGGTTTGAGCTTTGCTTTGGCTTTAGAAAAAATTAGGGCATCTGTAAACACTGAGAATACCTACTTTGCTTTTATGCATAGTGCAGGTGGTTATCAGTCTGTTTGGGAAAAGCTTTCCCAAACACAAATACCTCTAAAATATCCTCTCAATTTGTGGGTAGTTGCCCCGGAACTAAAGCGGACAAACTATCCACAAAGTTTGACTTTTTTAAGCCAATCGAGTTGTACTATAGATCCGGCTCAACATTACCGCGTAGGGATTCCCTATCAGCTGTATCGGTGTCGTTAGTATTTAGTAACTGGTAATTGCTAAAAATTATGAGTGTTGAGTTACTAATTCAACACTCAAATCCCCATTAGCTATTCATCAATCTGCCAAAGATCCTTGCTTAGTCCTTCATCGATAATTTTCTTCGGACGCAGCACGAGAATTACTCGTCCCAGTAACGGCACGTCGGTAGCTTGTTCAAACCAGTGAAATTCTAGCTGACCTGACTGTTCAACTAAAAAATAGCTGTTATCTTCCCATTTACGCTGGGAACGATCGATGAGAACCAAAACGTCTTCAGGTTTGCCGCCAGCTTTCTCCCCTAGCTGGCTGGTGTGGCAGATGATGGCAACAGGATCTTCAGCCTTCGATACTACTTGCCAACCGGGTAAGCAAACCCAAGCCTGATTCCCAGCATATTTAACGATATTGAAAGGCCCAGTTTCTTCAAAAATTGGAACTTCTTTGAGGTCTGCCTGAGCCAGGGGGAACTGTCCGGCAACTGGTATGAGGCGGGGGAGCCCTTCGTCGGCTTCAAGTCTGTAGAAGGGCCAATTGGGGGCCGGACGCTGGGCGGGTGAGAGACCTTGAGTTAGCAACTGCTCAATTTGTTGCCGCGCTGTTTGGCTGTTTGCAAACATTAAGCCGCGAGCAATCAAACGCGATCGCTCTTGTAAGTCGGCTTGTTGTTTGGCTAGTTTCCAATAGTGGTAAGCAGCAGCGTCTCCTGGATGGTTCTCAAACCCAGCTGGCAGGGTGCGATACCGCGAATACTCTTTCATGGCTCTAGCAAGGTCGCGGGAATTATCCAAGTCAAGGCTTTTGGCTACGATAAATTCGGCGGCGGTGGCGCGTTCTGCCTGGGCGAGAATGCGTAACTCGTACAAAATATCGCTGCCTTTGCGCGTGAAGTGCGATCGCACTTCGTCGGACATCCCTGCATTCACTATGCTTGTGAAAACCTGCGCTCCGACCATAACTTGATTCTGCTGTATAGGCTCAAATCCAGTTGCCTCAAAGATTGCCTGTGGATTATGGCCTGCTTTTTGCAATGTGGTGCAAGCTTGCCCCCACTCTACCCAAGTGCCTTCTTTGCGTCGTAACTTTTGCAGCAAATCTTCAACATTCAGTGACGCTTCAGCAGATTGAGGGATACGATCTTCATAGCCTGGTGATGAGTCGGTCATAGTACTTTAGGGAGTAAGGGTGTTATCAAAAATTTATAGCGATCGCAACGTTGGATTCATTAAAGTGGTTTAGCGTGGCCAGTCGTAAAATGCCAAGGGGGTTGGGATTGCGTGGATTTTAGAGTATTGATAGTAACAGTACCGTTTGTATTTAAGATCCGGCAAGAAAAACACCCATTCCCGCTTCCCTTATTTCTTCCTAACCTGTAAACAAAATTAAGATGGCGACTCGATTAGTTGCCAGTCCTGATTGGCCGCCAGGAGTTTATTCTACTGCTATGGACAGCACCATTCCAGAACTTAATACTATTAGCCGTCAGTTAATGAGCTTAGAGCGACCCAAGAAGCCCAAAATGCTGGTGGTAGACGATGAGCCAGATAACCTGGACTTGCTCTACCGTACTTTCCGGCGCGATTTCAATGTTTTTAGAGCCGAAAGCGGCGTTCATGCCCTAGAAGTGCTAGCCACAGAAGGGGAAGTAGCCGTGATTATCTCTGACCAGCGGATGCCGGAAATGAAGGGAACGGAATTTTTGAGCAAAACTGTTCCCCAATTTCCCGATACTGTAAGGATTATCCTCACTGGTTTTACTGATGTTGAGGATTTGGTTGAGGCAATTAATTCAGGTCAAGTTTACAAGTACATCACGAAGCCTTGGGACCCCAACGAACTCAAAGCAGTTGTGCAACGGGCTTCTGAAACTTATGAACTGCTGAAGCAAAGGACGGAAGAACTGCATCGCGCTCAGGCGCAAACTGAGTTGCTGGCAAAGATCGTGCAAGTGGCTCAAGATGCTCGTAACGTGGAGGCAACTCTTGAACCAATTGCCGAGGCTTTTGGGGATAGCTTCTATGCTGATGGCTGCATCTTGCAGTTGGTGGAAGGCAACACTTTAGGCTCTGCCCAAGGAACCTACAGTGAAGATGGCCGCTTAGAAAACTGGCTGGCAAAAGACTCGCTAGTAACTGAGGCGATCGCGCTGCACAAGCTTCAGGCTTGGGCAAATGTTCCCGGCAATCCTACCCCTAGTGCCGAACTCTACCAAGCCGCAGGTCTACAGGCGCATCTGGTTATTCCCATCATCTACCGAGGCGAAGTGCTGGCCGTGTTGTCGCTACAGTGGAAGCGGCCCTCAAAACTCCGTGAAGATGAGATCAGACTAATTCATCTCTCTTCCCAACAGGTTGCGCTTGCTCTCACCAGCACTCGTTATTTTCCCAGTTAAATAGTCTTTACCCCGTTGTCCGTTGTCTGTTGACGGTAACGGGGACTAAGCACCGATGACCAACGATCAATGCTAATCACCAATGAAGTCTGAAACGCCAACAACTTCGCCAATTCGCGACCTCTTTGACCGTATTGCCCCCGTCTACGACCAGTTGAATGATTGGTTAAGTTTGGGGCAGCATCGGGTATGGAAGCTGATGGCGGTGAAGTGGAGCGAACCCAGTCCGGGAGATACTTGCTTAGATTTATGCTGTGGGAGCGGGGATTTGGCTCAACTGTTGGCGCGGCAGGTGGGATCAACTGGTTGTGTATATGGGGTAGATTTTTCATGCGAGCAGTTGGCGATCGCTCGCTCCCGCTCTCAAACCAGTTTCCTTCCCTGTCCTATTAACTGGATAGAGGCAGATGTCCTCAATCTACCGTTTGCCAGTAACCAATTCGACTGCGCCACAATGGGCTACGGTCTTCGCAATGTGACAGATATTCCTAAATGTCTCCACGAATTGCACCGCGTCCTCAAGCCAGGGGCTAAAGCTGCCATTCTTGATATGCATCGCCCCAGCAGCCCCCAAATGCGTGCGTTTCAACAGTGGTATTTGGATAATATTGTCGTGCCCACCGCCAAGCAATTTGGCTTGACCGAAGACTATGCCTACATTGCGCCTTCTTTAGAAAAATTTCCCACAGGTGGGGAGCAAGTGGATTTAGCCCGCAAGGCTGGATTTACTACTGCCACCCACTACGCGATCGCTGGTGGCGCGATGGGTGTTCTATTAGTAACCAAAGCCTAATATGGGAATAGGGGGCACTGCCCACCCTACTACTCACTATTTAAGATTGGATCGCCACCTTGGATCTGTCTAACCTCTGGCTTTACCTCAGTCCCCCCATAGTTGGTGCAGTCATTGGCTATTTCACCAACGATATCGCTATCAAAATGTTATTCCGCCCTTATCGGGCTATTTACGTTGGTAAGCGACAACTCCCCTTTACTCCCGGCTTAATTCCTCGCAATCAGGAACGCCTTGCCAAACGGGTTTCTGACACAATCATGGGATCGCTGCTAACGCCAGAAGAATTGCAAAATCTGGCGCGGCGACTGCTGGAAACCGAGCGCGTACAAGGGGCAATTTTCTGGTTGCTTCAGTTGGCGCTAGAACAGATAAAACCTGACAAGTCGGAGAAAACTACTAAAGTTCTGGCTGGAATTCTCAAAGATTTGCTCGGTCAGTCGTTACCGCGCCTGCTGAAGGTTTTAGCTCGTCGCGAAGATTTTCTTGAAGTCCAGCTAAACCAAATTTTCGATCAGATTTTGCTGGAATTTCAGCTAACTGAAGAGCAAGCAAAAAAACTTGCCGAATGGTTGTTACAAGTGGTACTCCCACCGGATGTAATCCGACAGGCTATAGTCGATTTCCTGACTGACCGCAATATTCAAATAATTGATGAAGGCTTTCGGGAAAAGGCTAGTGGAACATACTGGGTAGTAGCGAATTTGTTTGGTTTACGCAACACTTTGACACGCCTGCGGACGTTTTGCCTGGATGAAAAAGAGGCGAGTAATGCGCGTTTGGCGGAGCTAATTGTTTCCCTTGCGGTGAGACAACGCTTGCAGGAATGGCTGCAAAATTTATCTTTGCAAAATCTACCAGTTTCGACGGTGCGCCAGCTGCGTAAAACTTTGCGCGATAGCGTACGCAACTACGCTCAAGAGCGCGGTAGCGATGTCCTTCAGGGATTGACTGAATCTGTAGACTGGGAAAATATTGCTTCGTTGCTGCTCAATAGATTGCGGACTTCTGCTGCTGTAAGTGCCTCGTTGGAGGTTGTTAGTAAGGAATTGGCTTTGATTTTAGAGCGCTATTTGGAGAAAGATTTAGAGAAGATTGTGACGCAGGCAATTCCAATTTTGAATATAGATCAGGTAATTATCGATCGGGTTAAGGGAACTTCACCTGCTGATTTAGAATTAGCGATTCAAGGCATTGTGAAAAGTGAATTGCAAGGAATTGTGAATTTGGGGGGAATTTTGGGTTTGGTTGTGGGTTGCTTGCAGGTAGTATTCCTGATGTTGCAGTAATATTTCCAGCCTAGATTAGGGTGGGCAATGCCCACCCTAATTAGTAGTATTAAGCGATCGCGTAGCGCCTTGCCTAATATTTTTTAAGCTAAAATTAGCGCATTTCCTAAGAGACAGGCTTTAGCTTTAAAAGTATTCTTTTATAAAAAAATCTGTTAAAGCGAGATACCCGACTTCTTAGAGAAGTCGGGTATCTGAATCTCTGATATCTTATAACTTAAATAAAATTGTTATGGCTGTAGAGCAAAATTAGAGCAAGATATGCTCTAACACGCACTGTTTGCCCCAGACCCTCGGAAGGAAAAATGATATTGTAAGCTTGCTGCTTAACCACCTACAATCGGCAAAGCAATGTATAGAATATCTTTGCTTAATAAGGTGGTTTGAGGCTATGAAATTTAAGCTTTTACTCGGCTGTTTAACTTTGTGCGTGAGTGTTGGCGGTTCCTTGATTTGGCAAGAAAGTCAAGCGCAACCGATATCCCAGATTCAGCCTGCACCCGTGCCTTCCCCTGCGAAACAAAAGGCTGATGTGCCTTATGTGCCAACGCCTAACGAGGTGGTGGAACAAATGTTGAACATGGCTGCCGTCACCAAAGATGATGTACTTTACGATCTGGGTTCTGGAGATGGGAGGGTAGCGATCGCCGCAGCGAAAAAAGGTGCTAGAAGTCTTGGGGTGGAGATCGATCCGCTCCTAGTCGCGAAAAGTAATGAAAATGCCAAATTAGCGGGTGTGAGCGATCGCGTAAAGTTTGTCGAACAAGATTTGTTCAAAACTAACCTCAGCGATGCTAGTGTAGTCACGCTTTACCTGCTGACTTCAATAAATCTCAAGCTCAGACCAAAATTGCTCAACGAACTAAAACCGGGGACTCGTCTTGTTTCTCACCAGTTTCACATGGGGTTATGGAAACCAGAGCGCGTTGTAGAAATGACGGTGAATTCTCGTCAACACAAGCTTTATTACTGGGTTATCCCTTCCCAGGTATCGGGAACTTGGCAATTTAATATGCCCGCAGGTAGAGGTCAAGAGAAATATACTCTGCAACTTAACCAAGATTTTCAAGAAGTTAGCGGAACGCTGACAAATTCGGAGCGTTCGATGCAACTTACCGATGCGAAGTTAACTGGCGATCGACTCACTTTCAAAGTAACGCAGCCACTCAAGGAAACTGCGGTGACAATGCAATTCAACGGGCGCGTCACTAAGGATGAGATCGCAGGCAGCGTAGAAATTTTAGGGGGAAAGGAAGCAGGACGACAAGACTGGGTAGCGGGGCGGCGATAGTCTTTAAATGGGGATTAAAGATTCCTACTCAAGTCTCGGTGTCGTCTTTATATAAATCTTGCAGTTCTTTTTGTTGACTGCGACGGGAGGTACGACGATATTTTTTTGCTTCTAGTCTGGGTTCGTATTTAGCTTCTCCTTTGCCTTTACTTTTTAGCTTCATTGTTGAATCCGGATCGCCCGATTTACTCAGCTGTTCTTGAAGGGCGATCGCTTCTTCGAGTAAATCTAAATAATACTCATAGCGCTCCCAATCTCCCCGCACTATACAGTTTGGTTCATCCCGATGCAGGCAATCGTTAAACTGACAATTGCCAGTTTCTAATCTTTGCCTAGCCTCCGGGAAACAATCAACCAACTCTTGGGGGGTACAATCCAAGTCTGGTTGGTTGAAGCCTGGGGTATCTGCTAATAATCCCCCTCCTGGTAGTTCAAATAGCTCTACATGTCTCGTGGTGTGACGCCCTCGGCTAAGTTTACCGGAAACTTCCCCGACTCGTAAGTTAGTACCAGGAATCAGATAGTTTGTCAGGCTGGACTTACCAACACCAGACATACCCGCAAGTACGGTGATTTTATTACTTAGCTGGTTGCTGAGTTCTTCTAGACCAGCGTTGGTGAGGATGCTGATGAATATAGGGGAATAACCCCAGCCTGCCAAGCGATCGCGCCAGTCGTTCAACTCAATGGCGGACACTAAATCGCTTTTATTCAGGCATAAGCAAACTTCCAACCCAGTGTATTCAGCTTTAACCAGAAATTTCGTTAGCTGGTAGGGTTCTAGGGTTGGTTCTGCTATGGCAAATACGAGGAGAATAGCTTTGGCGTTGGCGATGGGGGGGCGATCTAGTTCGCTGATGCGGGGCAAAACTTCTGAGATCGCTCCTCTTCCCCCAGCCCAGTCGGGTTCTTCTACAAGGACGCGATCGCCCACCATCACTTTCTGACCAATTTTTTTGAGTCGCGTGCGCCTAGTACACAATAAAGACGGTGCAGGCAAATTTTCTACAGCGTCAAACCGCACCTGGTAGTAATTAGCCTGCACAGCCACCACTGTACCCACGAAATTGCCTTCTAGTCTGGCTTCCCCCTCGGCTGCCAGGTTCTGAGTATTGAGCGTTTTTTCTAACTCAGAACTCATAACTTCACGGACGACGCACTTTTAGAGCAAAAAAGCCTGCGCTGTCTTCAGAGGCAATGAATTGCGTCTCTACAATCGGGTAGCCTTCCATTGCTAGGCTGTCAGGAACTTGCTCAATAGGTTCCCCAGGATCTAGCCATACTTCTAACAACGCTCCCGATGCCATTTGCTCCAAACGTAGTTTGGTGCGGACGAAGTTTATTGGGCAAGGCGTCCCCCGCAAGTCTAGCTTTGCGTCTGGATTGGTGGTCACTTGAAGAAGCCTCCTAAGAATCCTTCTATGCCGCCTTTTCCAGTGCGATCGCCCTTAATTTTAGCTAGCTTTTCGAGCAGTTCGCGTTCTTCGGCTGTTATTTTATTCGGGATGTCAATCAAAATTGTAATCAGGTGATCTCCCCGACTAACTGGATTCCCTAGTCTTGGAACCCCGTGATTTTCCAGTGTCAGCACCGTACTTGGTTGCGTTCCGGGTGGGATGGTCATCTCTACCGGGCCGTCTACGGTATTTACTTCTAGACGACACCCTAAAATTGCCTGCAAGTAGCTAATTTTAATTTCAGACAGGATGTTTACTCCATCCCGGTGAAACTCCTGATCTTCCTCGATAAACAAATATACATACAGATCGCCCGGTGGGCCGCTGCGCGTTCCGGCGTCTCCTTCTTTGGAAACCCGCAACCTCGTTCCATTATCTACCCCAGGAGGGATGGTAATTTTAAGTTTTTTGGTCTCTTGTTTGCGCCCGTTGCCACCACACGATTCGCACTTATCTTCAATCACCTGTCCTTCGCCATTACACGTGGGGCAGACGGAAACTTGGGTGAAGCTGCCAAAGGGTGTCCTAGTGGCGCGACGTACTTGACCAGCGCTGTTGCAGGTGGGGCAGGTTTTAGGTCGGCTACCTTGTTTTGCTCCGCTTCCGCTGCACGTAGTACAAGTTTCTAAATGAGGAATGCGTATTTCCTTTTCACCACCAAATACGCCTTCTCTAAATTCCAGCTTTAGGTCTAGGCGCAGGTCGTCACCCCGGACGGGGCCAGTACGTCGTCTTGTGCCAGTCTGGCCCACTCCTGAGCCAGCGAAGCCGCTGAAGAAACTTTCAAAGATATCGGCGAAGCCACCCATGTCGCCAAAATCTTGGTACCCAGCACCTGCACCACTAACACCAGCTTCACCGAAGCGATTGTAGCGATCGCGTGTTTCTGGTTCTGAGAGTACTTCGTAAGCTCGATTGATTTCTTTAAAGCGATCTTCCGCCCCTGCTTCTTTGTTTACGTCCGGGTGATACTTCCGGGCTAGGCGACGATAGGCACGCTTTATTTCCTCTTTGTCTGCATCACGGGAAACACCGAGAATTTCATAGTAGTCGCGAGCCATATTCGGGGCTGGGGGTTAGGGTTTAAGGTTAAGTCAAAAGTCTAAATAAAGATAGAGACAAAGCTGAAAATTTTATAAAAAGGCAAATACAATTTTTTTTTGTATATTGCCTTTTTACTTTTGCCTTTATTAATCAACTGCTTCGTAGTCAGCAGTTACAGTTTCGCCTTCGTCAAAATCCAAATTCAGGTCATCTTCGGGTGCCACTTGAGTTCTCTCACTGACCGTTGGACTAACGGTACTTTCAGACATTTCTCCGAAATACCCAGGATCTGAACTTCTGCTGGCTTGTTGATACACAGCTGCACCAACTGCAAACACGGTCTGTTGAAGGTCATCAAGCTGTTCTTTGACTTGCTCAACACTAACTCCGGGGTTTGCTATCGCGGCTTTGAGATCTACTATCTTCTTATTCGCCTGCGTCTTGAGGTCTTCTCTAATCAATTCCCCATTGTCATTTAATGTCGATTCATAGCTGTAGAACAGACTTTCTGCCTGGTTTTTCAGCTCTACCATTTCTATGCGGCGTCGATCTTCTTCGGCAAATTTTTCTGCCTCTATCCGCATTTTTTCTACTTCCGAGGCACTTAATCCACCTGTATTAGTAATACGGATACTTTGCTCTCTTCCAGTGCCTTTGTCAGAAGCTCCGACTTTTAGAATACCATCGACATCAATTTCAAAGGCTACCTCAATTTGAGGCACTCCTCTGGGGGCTGGAGGAATACCAGCGAGCAGGAATTTACCCAGACTCTTATTGTCTCTGGCCATTGCCCGTTCACCTTGCAAAACGTGGATTTCCACCGATGTTTGCCCGTCCGTAGCGGTCGAAAACACCTGAGATTTGCTGGTGGGAATGGTAGTGTTGCGGTCGATGATTTTTGTGAACACTTCTCCTAGAGTTTCAATCCCTAAGCTAAGTGGTGTCACATCCAATAGCAGCAGATCCTCGACTTCTCCCCCTAACACGCCGCCTTGAATTGCTGCGCCTAGTGCCACAGCTTCATCTGGGTTTACGGAACGATCGGGGGTCTTACCGCCGAAAAACTTTTTAATCGCATCCTGAACAGCTGGGATTCTTGTGGAACCTCCAACTAGCAAAATGCGGTCAATCTCATCCGGTTTGAGATCGCAGTCTTTTAGTGCTTGAGTAACTGGTTCTATCGTGCCTTCTACCAGATGATTTACCAATTCTTCAAACTTAGAGCGCGACAGATCCATTTCCAGGTGTTTTGGTCCTGTTTCGTCGGCAGTGATGAACGGCAAGTTGATGGAGGTGCTTCCCATCGAAGATAGTTCTATCTTGGCTTTTTCAGCTGCCTCTCGCAGGCGCTGGAGAGCCATCTTGTCCGTTCCTAAGTCAAGGCGCTCCTGTTCTTTGAATCGATCGATCATCCAGCGTACAACGCAATTGTCAAAGTCATCTCCGCCTAAGTGGTTGTTGCCAGAGGTTGCTTTGACTTCAAATACACCATCTCCTAGCTGTAGTACGGAAACATCGAATGTTCCGCCGCCCAAGTCAAACACTAGGATGCGCTGCTCTTCGTCCTGCTTGTCTATGCCGTAGGCTAAGGAAGCAGCCGTTGGTTCGTTGATGATCCGTAGAACTTCTAGTCCAGCAATAGTACCAGCGTCTTTGGTGGCTTGCCGTTGAGCATCTGTGAAGTAAGCGGGAACTGTGATTACCGCTTGTTCTACTGGCTCACCCAAAAAATTTTCGGCGTCCTGCTTAAGTTTTTGCAGGATCATCGCTGATATTTCTTGGGGGGTAAAGTTGCGTCCCCGAATTTGGACATCCACGGTGTCATCTCTGCCTTTGATACAGTTGTATGGCACCCGCGTTCGCTCCACTTCGGTATCTTCCCACCGCCTTCCAATGAAGCGCTTAATGCTGTATACCGTATTTTCGGCATTTGTAACTGCCTGCCGCTTCGCGAGCTGACCCACTAAGCGATCGTTAGCTTTGCCAAATCCTACAATACTGGGAGTTGTTCGTCCGCCCTCTGAGTTTGGAATGACAATCGGTTGCCCCCCTTCTAAAACAGCGACGCAACTATTGGTCGTGCCCAGGTCGATCCCAATGACTTTTCCCATAGCTAGCGGCAGTAAATGTGTGCAAGAAACGCTTTATTTTTGTGAAATCTTTGTTTGGGATGACCCCAAATTTCCAGATTTCTATCAACTTTGAAACTATTGCCTTGGCAGGCTCTTAGCAAATCCTGTTGGATTGCTAATTGCTATTTTAGATAGTTAACCATTGCGGGCTAAAGTAATCGGCTACCTACGTCCGCTTAAGTTTCAGTGGTATCTGAAAGATCTTCCTCTGAGGTTATCACGGTGTCTGTAGCCGCAGCAACTTTGACCATTGCGTGGCGCAGTATACGTTCGCCCAAAAAATAGCCCCGCACGAGTTCTTCGATTACGGTACCTTCGGGATGTTCGTTTGTCGGTTCCCGCATTACAGCTTCGTGCAGATTGGGGTCAAATTCTTTTCCTTCAGGACGCATGGGTGATACTCCCAAGCGTTTGAGGCAGTCTACCACTTGTTTGTACACGCTCTGGTAGCTTTTGTGGATGTTCATCTCTGCCTCAGTTTGAGGTTTGATGTGCGATCGCGCCCGCTCAAAATCATCCACTACTGGCAGTAATTTGCTCAGCGTCGTCGCCTTGACCTGAATTTCCAAGTCTTCCTTTTCTTTGGCTGTGCGCTTGCGGAAATTGTCGAAATCTGCTGCCATCCGCATCGACTGGGTTTTGTAAGACTCGCACTGATTGCTGGTTGCTTCCAGTTGCGCTTTTAGAGACTCTATTTCCAGCCTTAACCCTTCTAGTTCGCTTTCGCGAGCTTCTGACTCCAGAGATCCTTCTTCTACCGATTCTGCCAACCAATTTTCCACAGATGCTGCATCTGCCATCGGTTCGTTTGAGATTGTCTTGTTTTCTGAATCAAATTCCAAGTTTAAATCCATGTCTAGAGGTAAGTCTCCCATTACCGGGTCAGATTTCCCCATCCCGATGTCTGACGTTACCTCGGCCTTATCTGAAGTGTTGTTTTGCTGCTTTTCTTCGTCGATCATCGTTTACTTATCCCAGTTTAAAGACTGCGATTCATTGGGAACTCGTTTGTCTGTACTTTCCCACGACCAGCCCCCATATCCTACAATTTTGTTTCAAACTGTACCTTTAATTTTCGGTTTTAGAGGCGCATCCGGGCAGGGATTGCAATTTCCGCAAAATATTTGCGGCCTGGTTTTCCGCTTGTAGGCTTCAAGCTATAACGTTTATCCCCAGCCACACTTACTTCACTGCTGGCATTTTGACATAACTTTAGTTGTCTCCAGTCAATTTTTTGTATTTGTGACAAATTGTAACAGTTTCCGTTAATAGTTGCTTTCTGCGGTGGCCCAAAAACCTGGCGCACGAGGCAAAAGCGGGGAATTTAGGATTAATTGTTTTAGGTTGCCTCGTTACAGGAAGCAGCAGGATACTCCGGAATAGACTTGGGAAAGTTATATATTGCTGCAAGTAGGCTTTAGACCTTGGGAAGGGCTATCATCGTGAATATTCCCTACTAACAGACAATGGCGGAACCGAGTCCTCCCAAACCCAGATTATCTTAAACTCACTGACGAGCGTT
The DNA here is from genome assembly GCF_014695585.1 of Microcoleus sp. FACHB-831. NCBI lineage: Bacteria > Bacillati > Cyanobacteriota > Cyanophyceae > Oscillatoriales > Microcoleaceae > Microcoleus > Microcoleus sp. FACHB-831. Next base: position 14,908 of record NZ_JACJON010000036.1, read on the forward strand.
GTACGGATATTACTAATCGCCAGCGTTGGTATCCATAATTATTTGCCTTGATTCTCACATTTCCCTTATTAGGGACACCCCTACAAGGGAGAGTGTACAGATCCGGGGGGGGAAGTCAACCTAGCTTTAGGGCTGTCGCCTTATGGCGGCAGCGATCGCTCCCTTTTTTCCGGACGTTGTGCAATTCTGCCTCATGTTTTTGGGAACACTTTGTTAAGAGAGATATATTCGCACGATATGACTCATTCCTCATCACAACGACGCGCGCTAACCGTCCGCAATGATTTTTCGCCGTTCGGTAACAAGCTAATTCAGGCTGGCTATGTTAACACCGAGGATATGCAAAAGGCGCTGGTTGAAAGTCGCAAGACAGGCACGCCGCTGATAGACATCCTCGAAACCATCACGGGTAAGCAACTATCACCAGATTTGCTGCGCCTGTATAAAAAACAGCAACTCTTTGAACTAAAGATTCTTTACGGCGTTGAATCCCTAGATCCGGAAATCAGCCAAATTCCTGCTTCTCAAATTGCACAACTGATCGAGACGCTGATACCGATCGATATTTGTCGTCGCTATCGGCTAGTACCGTTATCGCAGAATGAAACCCAGCCGCCCTCGGTTCTGGTGGCGATGGTAGAGCCGGATAATTTAAACGCTAAGGATGATTTAGATCGGATTCTGCGCCCGCAAGGAATCGCCTTACAACGGATGGTTATTGCTAGGGAAGACTACGACCAGCTAATTAGCCAATACCTCGATGAACAAGCTAAGAAAGAGAAAGCCCAAGCGGTAGCAAGTCGGGTTGATATCAACGAAGATTTAGATATTATTGCGAATTTGGACGATGCTCCTCCTGAACAAGAGGAGGATTTGGGTGAAGCGGGTGCCAAGGACGCACCTGTGATCAACCTAGTCAATAAAATTCTGGCTAAAGCCCTGCAAGAGGGTGTTTCTGACATCCACATAGAACCACAAGAAGAATACTTGCGGATTCGCTTTCGCAAAGATGGTGTGCTGCAACAGGCTTTCGATACACTCCCTAAAAAAATCGTCCCATCAGTTTGTGCCCGCTTCAAGATTATTGCGGAGCTGGACATTGCCGAACGACGGATGCCCCAAGATGGTCGTATCCGCCGGATATTTGAAGGACGTAAGGTAGACTTCCGAGTTAACACTTTGCCTTCCCGTTACGGCGAGAAGATTGTGCTGCGGATCTTAGATAACTCTTCCACCCAACTGGGTTTGGATAAGTTGATTACCGATCAAGATACGCTCCAGAGCGTTCGAGATATGGCTGCCCGTCCCTTTGGCCTGATTTTGGTGACAGGGCCAACCGGATCGGGTAAATCGACAACCTTATACTCAGTCTTGGCAGAACGTAACGATCCAGGGGTGAATATTAGTACGGCGGAAGACCCGATTGAGTACGCGCTGCCTGGGATTACGCAGGTGCAGGTGATTCGAGAAAAGGGGATGGACTTTTCCTCGATTTTGCGGGCGTTCATGAGGCAAGATCCGGATGTGATTCTGGTGGGTGAGACCCGGGACAAAGAAACGGCAAAAACGGCTATTGAAGCGGCGTTAACAGGACACTTGGTGATGACAACGCTGCATACCAATGATGCGGCGGGTGCGATCGCTCGACTAGACGAAATGGGTGTTGAACCCTTCATGGTTTCTGGCGCCCTTCTTGGAGTTCTAGCCCAGCGCCTAATGCGGCGCGTTTGCTCTGAGTGCCGCATTGATTATGCGCCCAACCAAGCTGAACTGGCACGATTTGGTCTATCGACTTCCCAAGATGGTGATGTCACGTTCTATAAAGCCAACAGCCTGCGACCGGATGAAATTCAGGAACGCAGAGCTAGCAATACTTTGTGCCCAAAATGTAATGGTGTAGGCTATAAGGGCCGTGTCGGCGTATATGAAGTCATGCGGATCACCGAACGGCTGCAAACCTTAATCAACGAAGGTGCCCCCACTACCCTAATCAAGGAAGCAGCCATAGAAGAAGGCATGAAGACTTTGTTGGCTTACAGCTTAGATTTAGTACGCGAGGGCTACACCACACTAGAAGAAGTAGAACGGGTGACGTTCACCGATACAGGTCTAGAAGACGAACTCAAAGCTAAACGCAAGAGTTCTCTTACGTGTCGGTGTTGCGGTGCGGACGCCAAGCAGGAGTGGTTAGACTGTCCATACTGTTTGACTCCTCGTTTTCAAGACTAAAAAAGTTTTGAGTTTCTAATGCCGTCCCTTTACCGCATCTTGAATTTTGAATCAAAAAACCTGTTAATTCAAAATTCAAAATGCTCCTAACACCTCAATCGCGATCGCTATACTCAAAAAAATAATCTTTAAAGGAGAAAAAAGATGGATTTGATGATCGAAGACATTCTAGAGTCTCTTGTAGAGCAGGGTGGCTCTGACGTACACATTCAGGCGGGAGCGCCGCTATTCTTCCGCGTCAGCGGTAAACTGACTCCTCAGCCCCAATTCGGGGAACTCCTGCCCCCCCAAGAGTGTCAGAAACTCATCTTCAGTATGCTGAACAACAACCAGCGTAAAGACTTGGAGATGAACTGGGAACTCGATTCCTCTTATGCCGTAAAAGGATTGGCTCGCTTCCGCCTTAATGTCTACAAAGAGCGCGGTTGCTATGCCGCTTGTATGAGGGCGTTGTCTTCAAAAATTCCTAACGCCGATCTCTTGGGGCTGCCCAACATTGTGCGGGAAATGACTGAAAGACCAAGAGGGCTGGTGTTAGTTACAGGACAGACAGGTTCTGGCAAAACTACCACGATGGCGGCCATGATGGACTTGATCAACCGGACGCGGGCAGAGCATATTCTAACCGTAGAAGACCCGATTGAATATGTGTTCCCCAACATCAAGAGCTTGTTTCACCAACGTCAAAAAGGTGAGGACACCAAGAGCTTTGCCAATGCGCTAAAAGGGGCGCTCCGCCAAGACCCTGACATTATCCTGGTGGGTGAAATGCGGGACTTGGAGACGATTGCCCTAGCGATATCAGCGGCAGAAACTGGTCACTTGGTGTTCGGCACGTTGCACACTAACTCAGCGGCAGCGACAATAGACCGAGTACTTGATGTGTTCCCCCCGATTCAACAACCACAAATCCGGGCGCAGTTGTCTGGTTCTTTATTGGCTGTTTTCAGCCAGTGCCTGGTGCAAAAGAAAAATGTAAAACCGGGTGAATACGGTCGGGTTATGGCCCAGGAAATCATGGTGGTAACGCCTGCTATTGCTAACTTGATTCGAGAAGGCAAAACCGCGATGATCTACTCTGCTATCCAAACTGGGGTTAAATTGGGTATGCAGACTATGGAGCAGGTGTTAGCAGCCTTTGTCAAAAATGGCAGTATTAGCTTTGAGGCGGCAATAGCCAAGACTGCTAGGCCCGATGAGCTACAGCGTCTCCTTGGTGGCGTTGCCATGCCTGCAAAAGCAGGTGGGGGCCATTAGGCGAGATCAGGTTCAAGCAAAACGCCAGCCTTCACAGGCAGTTTTGGGGATATAACGCTAGCAAAATTTATAGTCGGTGGGAGTAGCCGCCCACTGACTTGGCCTGTATAGCCGATGGCTGCGAAAGTTTGGCTAGTGCTGTGTTTTCTCACAGTGCAATGCCCCTAATAAATAAGAGCCGACTTTCCGTACTCGTTTCCCTTTTATAAATATAGATGTGAGCCATGCCTACCTTCATTGCCCAGGTTAAGGATTCTAGAGGAAAAGCTAAAAAAGAAAAAATTGTTGCGGACAATGTCGGTGCCGCCAGTAGAGCTTTGCGCGAAAAGGGTCTTGATGTTAAAAACATTTCTCTAGCTCCGGGTTTTGATATTACTAAATTCTTTGATCCAGCAAGTATGGCAAAGGTGACGGTCAAAGATAAGGCCGTATTTTCTCGCCAATTTGCAGCTATGGTCAACGCTGGTGTGGCTATAGTTAGGTGCCTCGGCGTGTTATCTGAGCAGTGCCCCAATCCCAAACTAAAAAAGGCACTCCTGGCAATTAGTGCCGAGGTGCAAGAGGGAACGAACATTTCTGAAGCAATGCGGAAGCATCCAGAGTGCTTTGATAATCTATATGTCAGCATGGTGCAGGCCGGAGAGGTCGGTGGTGTTCTCGATGAGGTGCTGAACCGATTAGCCAAGGTTCTAGAGGATATGGCGCGGCTGCAAAACCAAGTTAAAGGAGCTATGGCCTACCCTACAGCGGTTGGGATACTGGCCATCATAGTCTTTATCGCTATGACGGTGTTTCTGATACCGATTTTTGCTGGCATTTTCAAAGATCTAGGGGGAGAATTGCCAGCTCTGACCCAGTTCATGCTTTTTTGTAGCGAAGTACTTAGAAGTTGGAGAATTATTATTCCCATTGCGTTTGTATTAATAGCCAATTTTACCTTCAAGCAGTATTACAAAACACCAGCAGGTCGCCTTCAAATAGATGGCCTTGCTTTGAAAATGCCCGTGCTTGGCGACTTGAATGAAAAATCAGCAGTAGCTCGCTTTTCCCGAACTTTTGGAACGTTGACTCGTTCTGGCGTACCGATACTCACGTCGTTGGAAATTGTTGCGGATACAGCAGGCAACCAAGTGATTAAAAATGCGGTGATATCAGCGCAGAAAGAAATTCAAAATGGTGGAATGATGAGTTTAGCCATTCAAAAAGAGAATGTTTTCCCCCCGCTAGCGATTCAGATGATTGCTATTGGGGAAGAGACAGGCCAGATAGATTCGATGCTTATGAAAGTTGCTGACTTCTATGAAGATGAAGTGGAACAGGCTGTAAAAGCGCTCACAAGTGTTCTCGAACCGATCATGATGGTCATATTAGCAGGTATGGTGGCCGTTATTTTGCTGTCGATGTATCTGCCGATGTTCGCAGTTTTTGACAAGCTAGGTTAAGTTTTGGACTTTGCGGAGGCCGGAATTTATCCGCCTCCGATAATTTTCGATAAAATCTAAAATCTAACTAAAATAAAAATAAAAATATGCCTGTTAAAAAATCTGATTACGAAGTGTTGCTGGCAGAGTATAGCAACCACCAGGCCGCGATCGCTCTCCTAAAGCAACACCGACCCTACATGGAGATGATTCCCAGTATGCGTCGGCCTGAAGAAAGCGTGATCGCCATCCCCTTACCCGTCGTGCGCCTTCGCAATGGCGAGACTAAAGCCACCAGCAGCGCCAGCGGTTCCGTATACCCTAACGCGATCGCTCAGGGGTCAGAAGCTAATTGTCTACCCTGCGATATCGCTATTTTGATGTGCGATCCCGAATGGAAAATTAAAATGGGAGTGGAAATTTTGGTCTTTATCCATCGTCCCCAAGAAGACTTTTCTGACCTGCTCATGCGTTGGCGGCATACGCAGGTATTACTGGAAAAAGACTACGAATGGCTGATGCCTCACCGCTATCAACACATTCTCAGTGAAGGTTCTGAGAAAATCTATCCCTTGTTCGTTGTGTTTGACGAAACGCCGGATCGCATTAAGCGCGGCTTGCTCGGAGCATGTCTTCCATTGGTCATCCAAACCCCAGTGGAAATAGTTGAAGAAGAGGAGCAAGAGAGTTTATCGATGCCTGAAGGATGAAGGGTAAACTCTCTTACCTCTCGCACCAATTTAAGATAACCGGGGTGCTGCTGTAAATTTATCGTGCTGATAAATTTATGCCATAAAACCGATAGTAGATTTTAAAAATTTTACATAGCCTCAGTGCCCAAATTTTCCTAGTGAGAAAATTGGTTCCTTCAGTCAAATTTACCTCGTAACACCAATACATCAGCTTAACTTTTGAAGGTGGGCAGCACCCACCTTCAAACTACTTTTTACTTAACAAACTGGGGCATAACTTCTGCTGCGGTAAATAAACCGTAGATGCCACGTCGGTGCAAGGCTAAGCCAGCTTTGAGGTAGCCGAAAGCAGGGCCGCAGACATTTGCTGCCATGCTGGTTTCATCACCGAGAGTAAAAGTATGAGTGGATATCTTACCCTCAAAAGTGCGGCCTGTTACCTGAACGTTTGTACTGAGTGGTTTTTTAGGATTGCGCGTATCTACCACGCCGCCGACACTCACCCTAGAGCGATCGCATATACCCGCAAGCTCTAGCATTACATCATCAGCATGTTCCATATTCTCCAGCGTCAGAATACCATTAGTCTCATCCAGCAAAGCTTCTATCTCAGCATCACTCATAGCACTGGCTTGTTCTACGCTATATCCCGGAAGATGGGCAATATCCTCCCGGATAGTAGCCCTGTAAGCTTCCCAATTTGCAATTCCAACCCCAAAAGTAATCTTGACACTGTGAATTTCTGCGTAGCTCTGGGCAGCTAAAGCCGCAGCCGCCGTCAGTAATCCAGGCGTAGCACCGCAGCCCGTCATATAAGTAATTCCTGCGGCTTGCAACTCCGGCAGCAACCCGAGCAATTGCTCAACCGCACTGGTACGCTTCATGGCATCCACCAACACCCCCCGCCAACCAGCTGCAATAAACTGCCGCGCTACGGAAGCCATAAACGTATTAGGCAAATTTGGTAGCGCTAGGAAATATCCATCAACTGCATCGGCTCGTTCAATTAAATCCTGGATACTCTGGTTGCTAAGAGTGCCGCATGGCTCTAAATAACCTACTGAACCATGAGATTGGTAAGTAGCACTACAGGCGGAGTGATTTAATCCTTCCGAGTTGTACGCATATCCCTTTTGGTCAGCGATCGCCACCAAAACCATCTCGTGCTTGGGAGCGAGTACTCTAGCCGCAGCTTGCCCTAGCCCACCAAAACCAAGGACACCCACTCTAGAGGGAACTTTGATTGAACCTGAACCCTGCTCAGTCATAAGGTATTACTCAAATTAAACAAAATTTAATTATCCCCGGTAGATGACCCAGCCCGGTCATTCAAAATATAAGTAACAGCGGGGATCAATACCCCGATAGGTCTAAAGGCGCCAGACTATAAATAAATCCTCTACCTTGACGCAGATGTAAAGTTAAGCGACACTGACAAATAATCAATGTTAACACTTGCCCGATTACTAAGTTTTGTTACGTTTTGACTCGATGTGATGCAATAGATAAAAATTGATATTTATTGAAACACGAGCCAGTAACTCCTTAGAGAGAGGTTTTATATAACGGCAGCATCAGCAGCGTGCGTGTTGCTGAGCCAAACTTGAGGAATCCCTAACTCATGAGCATGGAAACATTAGAGTTTGTCATTTATCCAGATGGTCGGGTGCAGGAGAAAGTGACTGGCATAGTCGGTACATCCTGCGCTGAAGTAACTGCTGCCATTGAAGCCCAGCTTGGTGTGGTTCTCACTACCGAGCAAACTTCTGAATTTTTTGCTCAACCAGTTCAGCAAACGGCGGCGGCGACAGCCCAAGCAACGTTTAGCGAGTGGTAATTTTTTTTAGTTCAACCATATTTATTTGAGAAAATCCCCATGTCACACTTTAGCCACATTAAAACTCAAATCCGTAACCTTAATTCCTTGCAAGCTGCTTTAACAGATTTAGGTATTGATTGGAAATCTGGTGCCAAAACCGTGCGGGGCTATCGCGGTCAGACCCGCACTGCCGAACTTACCATTGAGCAAGATAATGGTTATGACATCGGCTTTAGTTGGAATGGCGAGGAATACGAACTGGTTAGCGATATGCAGTTTTGGCAGCAAGCTTGGTCTGTGGATCGTTTCCTTAACAAGGTGACGCAGCGCTATGCTTACCACACAGTATTAAACGAAACTTCCCGTCAGGGTTTTCAAGTTGCCGAACAGCAAAAGAATGAGGATGGTTCAATTCGCCTAGTGCTGCAACGCTGGAGTGCCTAATGTCTGAATTTTCGCCAACACCGGATCGTTCCGGTCTAGAACCAGAGTTAGGTGGTATTTGGCGAGATGCTCCAGAACGTTCGGGCTTTGAACCGGAGTTGGGTGGTGCGCTAAGGCAGAAAGGTGTCTATGTTGATGAAGTCACCTGTATTGGCTGCAAGCACTGCGCCCATGTTGCCCGCAACACGTTCTATATTGAACCGGATTACGGGCGATCGCGTGTAGTTCGGCAAGATGGTGACTCGGAAGATATCATTCAAGAAGCGATTGATACCTGTCCGGTCGATTGCATCCACTGGGTCGATTACACAGAAGTGAAAAAGCTCGAAGAAGAACGGCAATATCAAGTAATTCCCGTTCCTGGGTATCCAATTGATTATGCAGTTGTTGCTACTCAACGGCGACGCTTAAAGCAGAAAAAACGGGGCAAGCAGATTTGATAATCAACGGTAAATTACCCGCAACCTTCCATGCTGCGGCTAGACAAACAAACCCTCCATTAGCTTTATGCTGTTGGAGGGTTTTATTTTAAGGGATGGTGCTGTGAGAGGATTTGCTCGACTTTAGCCTCATCGATCCTGGCAGTGATTCTTCTCGATTCATGCAGATCCCTTGTGGTTTTTGCCAGAGTAAAAGTAGAGCCAACAGAGAAAGCCAAACCCATGCCCATGAAGCCTTTTATCCAAACATCCGCAGGCAGGTTTAAAATACCAACGGTAGTCATAGAAATAGATAGAATAAAAGCCGCCCAAGTTTGAGCAACCCAAGCGTTGCTGTCTTTTTGATTACCAATTTGATGCATAGTAGCCTCCGGTTCAGCTGTTTTTCTTGATAGTAGGTTGTACACCCACCTAGAAATTGAGCTGGGGAGACAGTTGGGCAAATGGATGGTGCAAGTACTGTGGAGGGAACGAGAAATAGGGGCTTTTAAGAGCGATCGCCCCTCCTTTTTCAGGGTAATTTTACAAATGGCACACTCAGGCTGCTAGTCCTCAAGCCATGCATTACTTTTACTAGCCTGTTTAGGGCGACGCTGGAGTATGCGAGTAAACCACCAAGTACCCCAGCCTACGCAGCAGCCAAACAGCAGGCTGAAGATGATGGATAACAGGAACGGATGAGGAGCGTAGGAACTAGCAGAAGGCGGTTTGATGGAAGGTTTTGCTTGAATGAGGGCATAGCTGCTGGCGAAAATTGCTCCACCACCTACCCCAGCACCTATACTAACGCCTGCGGCCTGGATGGTATTTCTTAGTTGGCGATCGCTTTGTTCTTTAAGCTCCCTTTCTTGTTCTAGCTTTTCTTGCAAATTGAAATTTCCCTGGTGCAATATCTCTTGGATAGTGCCGTTTTGCTTGTCTAAAGTCTGTTGTAATATCTGCTGATAATCTCCTTTGTCTGCACGCAAACATTGCTGAAATATATCTTGTAATTTTGATGTTTGTTCGCGCAAACTATCCTGTAATTGAACTGGAGAACAATCGGGTTTCTCGCTAAGAATTTCTTGAAACTTACGCTCCTGCTCCTCTAAGGTTTCTTGCCACTGACGGTCTGTTGTAGTTTGCTCTATTGCTACTAAATCTCGTATAGAAGCGATCGCTTTATCTAGCAAGGCATTGCCTGCGATAAAATATTCAATCTCGCCTTTAATTTGTTCTTGAAATTGGTAGCAGCTTTTTTGGCTAAAATCTGAAAAAATACTGAGGTTTTCTTCTGGCAAAAGGCTGCTAAGTTGCTCTAATTTTTCGTTATATTTTTGAGCATTACTAGCAATTGTATTGCGCCAGTTGTACAACAAACGCATTAGCGTAGCATAATAGAAGCCCAATTGATTCAGCCGCTTCAATATGATATTGAAATGGGTAAAATCTTCGATTGAACTACTATCCCCAACCAATGGTTGAGAATTATCTATCTCCTGTTCAATCTTTTCATAGGTTTCATTTAATTGCTTATAAACCGCTCTGCTATTCTGAAAAGCTTTGATAACTTTATGGCGGTAGAAGAACAGTTCTAATAATTGTGGGTAGCATTGGCGCAACTTCTTATCTGTTTCTGAATTACGGAAGAACCAGATGAGAATATGAGGCGGATTCGGCAATTGGCTGGTGGAACCGTATTCAAATATGGGGCTGCCAAACAGCAGACTATCGCCATTGAAGTGCGGGCGGTTTGATTCGTTTGGGAGGAAAGTTTTGAGGCAGTTATCAGCAAGATTTTTTAGATATTTTTGGTCTTGCTGCTTGTGTTCTTCTGGTAGCCAAGCGGTAATTAATAATGTTTGACCGAGATAGCGATCGCCACCCTCGATAATTAACCGATTTTCGCGATTAAATTCTCCCAGTAATTCAATGCCTACATTCTCAGTTTTTTTGCCATTTTCATCTTTTCTGGAAAGACGAATATTCAGCCAAAGGCCATAGCTATCATAAAGCCGCAGCGGATAGGCAAAACCCTTAACTTTTAGCGCCGGATTCTCATCTAGACAAACCTTGCTCTCGAAGGGTAGAAAAACCTTATTGTTCTCATCCTTAAGCAATGCTACGCGGTGGTTGGATGATGGCTTGTGTAAATCTAGACGTGGAGTCAGTTGAAGTTTCTCGCGCTCCGCATCGGGTTCCTGTCCAGTATCTACTTTGTCCAAGATTTCATCGCACTTTTGCCAAAGCAGGTTGTCATCATCGCTGTGAGAGCCATTGCGAAGTTGGAAGGCAAATAGGTGAACGTTAGGCGCGTAAAGTTTGGGATTCATGGGGCTGAGGTTCTAGTTGCGAGATGCTAATCCGGTTTCTAGAATCCTCTGTGCTTCAACTAGCCGATCCGGAAGGAAGTGATGAAATTACTTTTTTATGTAGTGTCACCGTCTGGCAAGCATCTACACGCGAGATGAATTGAGCGGCGATCGCTCTTCTGAGTCTTTCAGAAGCTGGCGATCGCTCCCAATTGTGTTGTTAGGCGTTAAGCTTATCTTTTACTGCTTCTTGAAGTTCTACGAAACTCTTTTTTAAAAGCATTTCGTCGCTTCCAGTTTCGCCACCACGCCCGCCTTTTATTTCTCTAAAAGATTGAGCAAAAAGGCTAACGGTATCTTTTAGCTGGCGATTTTGTTTGCCGAGCCAGTCTTTAATTTCTTTGCTTACGATATAGATGTGTTGACCTTCCAAGTTATCTAGAGTTCCATCTAACTTTTCTAAAGTTTCCGCAGGAAATAGGGCAGGTTTGGTCTTGAATACTTGCAGTAAAGCTGGGATGGTTTGGTCAGGTTTCATCGGTAAACTTTGGTAGTGTAGGTAAATAGGATAATTACAAGAATAAACCTATAATTACCGTTACACCAGAATAAATCACTGCCGTATCGAGCTGAATATGGCAGTTATCCATAGAAACTGCAAGACCACAAGAGAATTAAGCAGCGTAATAGAGATTTGGCGAATGCAACTCAGATGTTAGCTATTCATCATAAAAAAGCTAGACAAATTTAGCCTTAATTTGTTAAATAAAATTAGGCTAGATTTGAGATGCGATCGCTCCCTGCTTGCACGGCACTTACTATCCTAATGCCTCGTTTACAGTTAGCTGAACATCAGGAAAAAAGTGCATAAAAAGACTTTGCTCCTGCGGAAAGTTCTGCAATAGCTGTAGTAGGGCTAAGTTATAAAATCCAAAAACTGCTCTGGAACCAGCAGCAACTCTCCCGATTTGAAGCGCTCGATATTTACCCACAAGGCTGTCTTTTTTCGCTCGCCTTCAGCAAAAGTCAAGCTTTCTAGCTGATAAAACTTTTGGTCAACAAAATCGCATTTAAAAATTTGCAGTATTTCGTGACCCTGTTTGCCGTTGAAAACAAAGAGATTTTCCTGACAGCCCAAGTATTTAATGTTGGTTAATTCGGCTTGTATCTCTTCTTGAAATTCGCGTTTCAGAGCTTGTAGACTTGTTTCTCCAAAATCAACGCCGCCGCCCATAGCGCGATAGAATGTTTTTTGTTTTACTGGATCGTAGCCTTGGGAAATGAAGATGCGATCGCCATCTTGAATTATCCCCAATGCCAGCACCCTAATTTCGCCTTGTTTATGCATAATTACAGCTAATTGTCGTAAACAAATTTAGAGCGATTGTTGCTATCTTCAACTGGCCAATCTTCATTTTGGCCGCCAATAATTAAGCGCTCAATGCCGATATATTCTTTTGTGAGTTGTGTCAAAGAGTTTATCAGAATGTCGAGAGCGATCGCATCACTTGTTCCTAAGTCAAACCAGCAACGCCCCCAGGATCCCTCATACTCAAATTCTCCCATATTGTGCATAAGGGAAATCAGGCTTTCAGAAGCTAAATCTTGATCGTATTCCATATAGCTGAGTTCCAGACCTTCTTCCTGAACCTGGAGATTTTCAGCATTAAATCCTCCTAGTTTTCCCAAGAAAAACCAGGAGTTAAAAACTTCTTCAACATACTGCTGTTCCCTCTGGGAAGGAACATTGCCGAACTCCAGCCAAATCCACAAATCAAAAGGATCGAACTCGCGAAACTGTACTTGCATTTTCCTGAATATGGTGTGAACTATAAGCTGGTAGTTCTAAACAAGTAATCCAGGTAAGAGAGAACAGCTTTTTTAAAGTGGAGAGATGGGCAAATCTTCCGGCGATCGCCTGCTTACCCATAACTCCTTCCCGCTTACCTTTATCTAATCTAGCGGTGGCAATTTTGTTGGCCCCCAGCTACCAGCCTCTTGTCTAATTTTATCGCGCAACCCACGACAATCTCTGTTTTTATTATCAATCCGCCTTTGATTCCTGCATCGCTCATAAAAAATTTGTGCGACCATGCTCTTAGGTAGTTGCTCTGGCTTTGCCAAAGCAGCATCGAAATCAGTGTTAGCGTTATTGTAAAGCGATGGATTTTTTTCCTTTTCCCCCTGTGCAACTAGGATTTGTGCTTTTAAGTAGCGTACTTCTGGATTAGTGGGTGTTTCTGCAAGGGTACGATTGACATAATCCATTGCCTTATCGAACTTTTTCAAATCCCGGTAGCCGATAGCCATACCGCGATTAGCCAAATACTTTGGTGCTGCACTTTTTTCTAATTGTTCAATCGCTTGAGATGGGTCGGAAAAGGGCAGATTGACCGCTAACATTAAATCCATGTATCCTTTTAGCAAGTTTAACTCTGGATCGTCGGGGGCGAGCTTTTTGGCTTCATCCAAATACTGGAAAACTTGCTGTAATTTATTCATAGCTCCCAACGCACCGTCTTTTTGAAAGCTATAGCTGCCCTGCAAAAAATGACCAACCGCTGTGTAAATATTACCGCGTAAGGGGTCAGTTCCACTAAGCTGTTGGGCGCTAGATAGCGTCTTGTCGGCATATGTTTTCAGGGAACTCATATCATTTTCTGTGAATGCTAAAGATGCCCGCATGGCATGAGCTAGGGGGTCATTAGCTTGAGCGGATTCGCCTTGTTGGAGGTAACGCTTGGCCTCTGGATAATTTCCCTGTTCAAAGATAGCCTTGAAAGCAGCTTCTGTGTTGTTGTCAATGTTCCGGGGGCTGCTGGCTCGAAAGGGGTCTTTTGCTAGAATTAGGTTAGGCCAAAGGCTGATTGTGACAGTAATAGCACTGGCTATAACAGCAGATATTCGCGCACGACTCATCATTTCGATCCTCAACAAAGCAGTAGGTTTGATTAAAGTTTGACGTAACTGCTGATTTCCAAGTTCCGGAATTATTTTCTGGCGAACAATGCTAAATTTAGCAAAATTGATGCACAATAATTATTTTTACCTGTTGCACCATCAAAGTTGCAGACTTAATTTAGCGATCGCTAAAATTTAGTGTATGTCAATAATCTATTTTCGGGCGAGGCGGCGTATAGCTTTATGATATTATTCATAGAGGCTTTAGGTGATTGATACAATAAATATCTATTAGAAATTGAAAAATTAATGCTCTATCTCAAAAACCTGACCTACCATCCCCCTGCAACCCCAACCGCTATCTTAAAATCGATTAACTTGGAACTAGCACCCCAGCAGTTAGGGTTGGTGATTGGGCCAAGTGGTTCAGGCAAAAGTACCTTATTGGAAATTTTGGCAGGTCTTGCTGAAAAAACTGCCGGAAACCTTCTCTGGCGAGACCAGGAACTCACGCCGGAACACCTGCAACAGCTAGCAGGATTAGTCTTTCAGTTTCCAGAGCGGCATTTCTGTGGTGGTACGATTTTGGAAGAACTGCGATTGGGGCATCCAGAGTTAGGCTCCGGGCGCGTCAAAGAAGCCCTCACAGAAGTCGCACTAGACCATATACCCCTGCAAACCTCGCCCCAATCGATGAGTGGAGGTCAGCAACGCCGTCTAGCTTTGGCAGTACAATTGATTCGTCAACCGCATTTGCTGTTGTTGGATGAACCGACAGCTGGGCTGGATTGGTCGATGCGGCGCCAACTGGTAAATTTATTGGCGAAACTGAAAAATCATTGGACGCTGTTGATTGTAACGCACGATGCTGGGGAGTTATTGAGCATTGCGGATAGATGTTGGACTCTCGATCGCGGTGAACTACAATCGGTTGAGCCAGCAACACTAAAAGCAAAAGCAGAACAGCCGCAATCTGTCGCTTAAAGCTGTTAGTTGATTAAGGTGGGCACAGCCAAGCTACCAGGAAAAATGTAGGTTAGGGATAGGAATGGGTGATATCGAGACGCCGATGCTGCCCCTCATGGAGGAGATATGGCAGCAAACAGTAGGCTGGCAACCAAATGCTGAACAGCAACGCCAATTTCAGCAGCTGTATGAATTAATTTTGCAAGGCAATCGCAGCCTGAATTTAACTCGCATTACGGAAGCAACGGAGTTTTGGGAAAAACACTTGTGGGATTCTCTGCGAGCGATCGCGCCAATATTACAAACGGCTGGCGAGGATAAGCAAGTTATTGATATTGGGACTGGTGCGGGATTTCCAGGAATTCCGTTTGCGATCGCTCTCCCCAACTATACTGTTACCTTACTCGACGCAACTCGCAAGAAAATCGCTTTTCTCGAAACTTTAATATCCCAGTTGGGTATACAAAACGCCACCACACTAATCGGCAGAGCCGAAGAAATTGGGCGACAATCCCACAAACGCGCAACCTACGATATCGCCTTAATCAGAGCAGTAGGCACAGCATCAGTTTGTGCAGAATATGCCCTCCCATTAGTCAAAGTTGGTGGATTAGCAATCCTCTATCGAGGTCAGTGGACAGATGAGGAAAATGCAGCCGTTCAACCAGCTCTTAAACAGCTAGGCTGCGCTATTGAATCAGTCCAAGCTTTCAGTACACCTTTGAGTCAAAGCGTGCGTCACTGCCTTTACTTGCGGAAAATCGCACCCACACCAGCTCAATTCCCCCGTACTGTTGGCGTGCCTGCCCAAAAGCCACTTTAGCAACTAATTACTTCTAAAAAAGTAGGCATAGTAATCGGTATTGCCTATTTTTTTCCAATCATTGCTAGGTGTAAACTTCTCAATATTTCTTCCGATCTTGTTTACAATAACCCTTGCTCCTGTCCCCTCTACAGCTTTGAGGACATCAGACTTAACAGCATCATCGGCTGCCCAGAAGTTTATTGCATTAGGTATTTCAGCGACTACCTTCACTCGTGCTAATCTAGCCCAAAAATACTGTTTCTGTCCCAGGATGGCAACCTTATCTTCAGGCTGAATTCCCGACTGATTTATATATTGAGCAACTTGCCAATTTATATGTTCGGGACGGCTCACTATCTTTCCCACATCTTGTGCGCCATAGAAAGCAAGTTGACCGCCAATCAGTATCAAAGTAGCAATAGTCAGGCTTGCTATCAATTTTTTTGACTTTTGTGAATCAGGGAAATGCACGCTGGAAAATACTCCTACAAACAGAAGTACCGCAAAGGGAGCAATGTACCTTGTACTTGGCTGCAACTCAAAACCCATACTTGGTATGTGGGTGACTAGCATGACCATTACTAATCCTGCTAAAGCTGGAATTAGCAGTCGCCAACCTGTTATTAAATCCTTGATTGAAGGTGAAACTGTTCCACCCAGACAAATAACTATTAGGTATCCAAAAAGTAAGCAGCCCAAAAACTTTTCTGTATAAAAAATCAAGTTTTTTGCTACTAGCCTTATCAGCCTTATTAAACTAAATTTACTTTTAAGCCCTTCATTCCAGTAGGTTGGATCGTACCAAACAGGGTATGTGCCGCCTATAGGAGTAGCAAATTCAAAAGCTCTAATTGGAAGACTATCAAAAAGTTGCCTGCTGGGATCGTAACCAAAAGAATTGGTACTGCTTCCAGTAGTTTTAACATCCTTGATCGAGACGTTATCAAAAATTTTCCTGGTAGGATGTTTGGGCGTACCGCTATTAGGTTCTTCACCTTGCCAGTGATGATCGCGTGCTATCGGATTGACATACCAGGCATAACTCAACCTTCCCGAATCACCAATTGTTAGGCGACCTTTAGCTGTCGAAATGGCTGTAATAAAAGGAGCTACTATAACTGTAAAAATTGCCAGTGCAACTAATACTTTCGGTAAGGTGCGGCGGATATTACCGACTGAGAACAGCGCCACTACTAAAAAGACCAAAGCTAGCGGGAACATCACTGACTTGGAAAGATAACCAAATCCTAGAACTATTCCCAAAATTATGAAGTTCAACCAACTGGCTTGCTGGGTGAATACCCGCAATACTATCCCAGCAGCTAAGTAAAAAAATCCAGAAGTAGACATATCTGGAGTGTCGCAAGCGATACCCAGCCATTTCAGAGACGACCAAAGAAATAAGGTGTAACCCAAACATAACCATGCCCATCTGGGTACGATCAAATACTTACTGGAATTATCGTTTTTTAGTTTTTGTTCGTAATAATATATAAATTCACGCAGGAAAAACTCGAAGCATAATAAACTGAATAAATACATTAAAAAGTTAACAAATTTCATTGCGGCAAACTCCCAATAAGGAGAAGGTTTGAAAACCGCAAACACCGCAGCCAGCAGCCAGGAATATACAGGACTCCAATTTGCATTAATAGCTGCGTTCCAGTCACCGCGCAAGTAGGCGGTGCTTATATCTAAGTAAGAAAGAGCGTCTTCGGTTGATAGGCTGTAAGGATTAGCCAAACCTTGAAGTAAACCTAGCAGTATAGCTACGACCCAAAATATAGCCCTGATTGAATATTTTCTTCCCTGAAGTTGAAGTAGAGTAGCTTGCTGCACCATATTAATTTAGGGAGTGGTAGGACTTTGTATTAATCCTTGAGTTCATTAGGTTTGAGCTTATTTTCTCAAATTAATCTTCAATTAAGAAGCGTTTTTGTAAAATATTAACCTTGGGCGCATCCCTCCCAAGGTATAACACATAAGGTTAAGGCTAAGGAAGAGAGTTGACAACTTTTTGGGCAATAGGTGATGGGCTTGCGGCTTTTAAGGATGGAATTTCGTTGACGCAAGGGTGGGGATGAGGCATTAGGCCAAGTGTAGCCCAGATGGGCAAGTGACCGTCCAGTATAAACAGGTAATATAGCATTTTGGCTAAGCGGATGGTATCGTGCAATGCGATCGCTACATTTTCCAGCGATGAATAATCCCCATATTCCATAAATGCTTCGCTTGACACAATTTACCTGTAAGCCTAACCAGGGAATTTCTACAGGAGGTTATTTCTGAAAAAAATAAGCATAGTAATTCGTATTGCCTATTTTTTTCCAATCATTACTAGGTACTACAAAATTAGCTGCATCTTTCCTAAGCTGATGTAAAATAGCCTTTGCTCCTGTCCTGTCTATAGCTTTGAGAACATCAGACTTAACAACATCATCTGCTCTCCAGAAATTTGTGGAATTGGGAATTTCAGAAACTACCTTTACTCGTGCTAATCTAGCCCACAAATAGTCTTTGTCTCCAAGCAGCGCAACCTTATCTCCAGGTTGAATCCCCCATTTGTTAATATATTCAGCAACCTGCCAACTTATATGGTCGGGACGGCTCAATATTTTGCCCATGTCTTTTGCACCATAGTAAGCAAGCTGGCTGACAATTATTAGCCAAGTTGCGAGGGTAAAACCTATTATTAATCTTTTCGACTCTTGGCTATTAGGAAGACGCACGCTTGTAAACACCCCCACGAACAAAGCTACAGCAAATGAAGCAATGTACCTTGTACTTGGCTGCAACTCAGAAGATATAATTGACATATTAGTTACAGCCATTAAGATACCTAACCCTGCTAAAGCTGGAATTAATATTATCCAATTTTGCATTAAATCTTTAATCGACAGCCAAAACCTACCGCCGACGCAAATAAGTATTAGATAACCAAAAATCAATCCTTCTAAAAATTCATTTTTGTAAAAAATAGCATTAGCAACTATTACTTTTATCTGCTTTATAAAATTAAATTTAGGTTTAAGTCCTTCATTCCAGTAGGTTGGATCGTACCAAACAGGATATGTACCGCCTATAGGGGTTGCAAATTCAAAAGCCGTAACTGAGAGATTATCAAAAATTTTCCTAGTAGGGTGTTTGGGCGTACCGCTATTAGGTTCCTCACCTTGCCAGTGATGATCGTGTACTACCGGATTGATATACCAGGCATAACTTAGCCTTCCTGAATCGCCAATTGTTAGGCGACCTTTAGCCGTCGAAATTGCTGTAATGAAAGGAGCTACTATAACTGTAAAAATTGCCATTCCAACTAATACTTTCGGTAAGGCGCGGCGGATATTACCGGCTGAGAACAGCGCTACTGCTAAGAATACAAAAGCTAATAGGAACATTACTGACTTAGACAGATAACCAAGCCCTAGAACTATTCCCAACGTTATAAAGTTTAACCAACTTGGAGATTTTGTGTGTACGCGCAGCACTATTCCTAACGCTAAGTAAAAAAGTGCAGCAGTAAACATATCTGGAGTGTCACAAGAGATACCCAGCAATTTTAGAGAAGACCAAAGAAAAAGAGTGTAACCAGCTATTAAAAATGCCCAGTTGGGTATAGTTAAATAATTGCTATTGTTAGGGTTTAATAGCTTTTCTTGGTAATAATATCTAACTTCGCTTAGTAAAAAATCGAAACAACCAAAAGCGAATATATATATTAAAAAATTTACAATTTTGACAACTGAAAACTCCCAGTACGGAGAAGGTTTAAGGATAGATATAAATAGCGATAACAACCAGGGATAAAAAGGACTCCAATTTGCATTAACAGCCCCGCTCCAATCACCACGTAAGTAAGCATCGCTAATATCTAAGTAAGAAACACTGTCTTCTGTAGAAAGTGTGTAACGATTAGCCCAACCCTGAATAACGCCTAAGACTATTGCTATTATTAAAAATATAGCTTTTATTGAATATTTGTTTGTTTTAACGGACGAGGTTATTTCTTGAACTGGGTTAGCTAAGTTTACCATATTAGTTGATAATTTATATGAATTTATTGTTAAACTTTATTTTTGAATCATTTTTCTGGTTTAGCCTCTCTCTAAAGGTATAATTTGATAACTTTTAAGATAAAAATATAGCTGTCATAGCTCAGTAAATTTAGCGCCATTTATTTAAAGCTTGATTTGAGCTAGCTTTAGTGCTTATAATCTATAGCTTTACTTTAAAAGCATAAATATATAAGCAAGCAAAGCTCCTTGTTATGGAGAGACGAAACTATGAGCCAGTAATTCAAAATCTTATAAATTCCGCTTAAGTCCTAGTTAGCGATCGCTTCGCTAGTCATATCGATATAAAGATAAAGCCGCAAAATGTGATATCTTGCTGACAATGTAGTTATCCAAACTATGCCCAAAATCCACTTTAGCAACTTAAAATATATTATATTTACTCTTGTAGAAGATGGGCATAGTAGCCAGTATTGCTAATCTTTACCCAACCGTCTGTGGGTAGATAATCAGGATTTTTTGACTTAGGCAAATGTAAGATAATTTTTGCTCCCGTCTTACTTATAGTTTTTAAAACTTCCGAACGCACAAAGTCGGGTTTGTCCCAGAAGCTATTTCCATCAGGAATCTCAGCAACAATCTTCACTCTTGCTAGCCTAGCCCAAAAGACATGAGGATTTATGCCCTCGTACTCATCGGCAAAGACTGCTACTTTATCTCCTGGCTGAATTCCTAAACTCTGCACAACAGAGGCAATTTGCCAATGTACGTGTTCTACTGGCTGACTTAGAGTTACCAAGTCTTGTGAAGCTTGTACAGAAAGATTACAACCAACGATCGTAGCAACAACAATAGTTATACCTGCTATCAACTTTTTCCACTTTAGGAAATCGGGAAGACGCAAGCTGGAAAATACACCTGCAAACAATATGACGATGAATGGAGCAATGTATCTTGTACTGGGTTGCAACTTTAAATTTGCCCACTCTATGTCAGTTACTAACATATACATCCCTAATCCTGCTGCTGCTGAAAGGAGTAATATCCAGTTTTCTCTTAATGCTTTGACTGAAAGCAAAAACCGACCGCTAGTGCAAATAAGTACTAGATAAACAAAGAGTAACCAGCCAAGAAATAATTTGATGTAGTTAATAGCGTTTCTTTTTAAAAGTATTATCTGTTTTTTGAGGTTAAACTTTACTTTAAGTCCCTCATACCAGTAAGAGGGATCGTACCAAATGGGGTATGTACCGATTAGAGGAGTTGCAAATTCAAAAACTTGAGGGTCGTCAAAAATTTTCCTGGTTGGATGCTTCGGCGTACCGCTACCTGGTAGTTCGCCTTGCCAATGATGATCTGGTATGATGTATCCTCCGGGATTGACATAAAATACATAATTTAACTTGCCATTGTCGCCAAATGTGAAGCGACTTTTCGATATAGAAAGTGCGGCAATAAAAGGACTAACTATAATTGTGAATATTAGAAATGAAACTAATACTCGTGATAATGTTTGACGGCGATCGCTACCAGAAAAACTGGCAACTAATAAAAAAACTAAAGCTAGGGGAAACATAGCTGCCTTGGCTAGATAACCAAACCCAAGAACTACCCCCAAACTAATAAAATTAAACCAACTTGCCGCTCTTGTTTGTAAGCGCAACACTATCCAACAAGCTAAGTAAAATATTCCAGCAACACACATATCAGGAGCGTCGCTATAAATAGGTGTCCATTTAAGAGAAGACCAAAGAAATAGAGTGTACCCAGATATGAGCCACACCCATTCTGGTATCGTCAGATATTTATGGTTAGAGTCTTGAGATGTTTTTTGTGAGTAGTATAAGATTAATTCGCGAAGAAATAAGTCGAAGCAACCTATAGTAAACAGATATATCAGTATGTTTACAAGTTTAACGACGGGAAACTCCCAGTACGTTGAAGGTTTTAAAATAGATGTAGTTAAAGCCAGTAGCCAGGGATAGAGAGGACTCCAATATCCATTGATAGTATTGTTCCAGTCACCCCGTAAGTAGGCATCACCTATGTCTAAGTAAGAAATAACATCTTCCGAGGATAAAGTGTAACGATTTGCCCACCCCTGAATAGCAGCTAGCAGGAGAGCTACAATCCAAAATATAGCCCTGATTGAATATTTTCTTTTTTTAACTGGAAAAGTTAGTGTTTGAGCTGGATTAGCCTGATTCAGCATATTATAATTAAAGCTATGCCTTTAGTTAACTCATCTCGTAATTTTTTAAGGCTTTAGCATTATTAACCTCTCTCTAAAGACCTAAAACTACAGCTCTAGGGCAGATATTGTTGACCCAAGAGCAGTTAGTTTTAGTGTATTAATTCAAAAAATTTTCAGCTAGCCTTTGGCTTAATGCTGAGAAAGACGTTGCACAGATTCTCCTCCCAATAGGTAATTGGCTTCTGTTAGTAAGGCTGGAATCTTTTCGGCGTGGGGGCTGGGGGCGAGACATTGCCGGAGGTCTAGTTCGGCTACGCGGTCTGCTTTTGCTCCGGGAAACCAATGTCCGGCGTTACCAAGCAGGTTGTAGCGCATTTTGGCGTAGTCGATCATGTCGTATGCGATCGCCAGATTTCTCAGCCACAGAATGACGGGTATATTCAAACCACCGGGCGTTTTTTCTGGAGTTGGCAAACCGATGCGCCAAGTGCGTACCCACTCCTCACCTAAACGCGCGATCGCTTCCTTCTCCAATCTTTCCAAAATTGGCGGTAAAATCTCCTCAGCCTTATCCAACAATTCCAAAGTCTTTAAATGTTCGTCCAAATCCGTCGGTCGCGACGCCCCCACACTTAAAGTATGCACCTGCGGATGGCTCAAACAAAACAAGTTATTAAACACCATCGGGCTGAGGGGTTTGCAAAGGTCAACCAATCTTACAGGTGGCTTGTATAACATCCCACCTTTGTCAGATGGGCTGATAATAAATACCCCCATATCCTGACGTAAAGCCGCATCAATCGCGGGCCAGTTCAGCTGATTGATATAGTACCAATGCAGGTTTACATAGTCGAAGTGTCCCGTTTCAATTGCCCGCACAATAACATCAGTCGGCGCGTGAGTTGAAAAGCCAATAAACCTTACTTTTCCCTCTTCTTGCAGTTTTCGCGCCACATCCAAACAGCCGCCAGGACGGATGCTGTCGTGCAGCACCTCGTCTGTATTGATACCGTGCAGCCCCAATAGGTCAACATAGTCAAGCTGTAAGTTAGCCAACGATTTCTCAAAAGTGCGGCGAAACTCGTTCGAGTCAGCGCTGGGGGAAACTTTGGTTTGCACAATCAATTTTTCTCTGGGAAAAGTTGGCAAAATCTTTCCCAACTGCATCTCGGAAGTACCGTAGCCCCGTGCTGTTTCGATGTGATTTATCCCGACTTCTACAGCCCGTCCAATCGTCGCTTCCAGGTTCTGTTGATTATCATCAGGAATTTTCCATTCTTGGGCATCATCCCATTTGTATTGATACCGCATTCCCCCACACGAGAACACTGGCATCTGTAATTCTGTGCGTCCGAATCGCCGATACTGCATCATTGAGATTTTAGATTTTAGATTTTAATACCAATCTAAAATCTAAAATCTAAAATCTAAAATTGCTACATTTCTCTGATTACGGGCTTGCCATCTTTGACTTCACCAATGAGTACCACGTCGGTCACACCTACGAATAAACCATTTTCCAAGACACCGGGAATGTTATTCAGGGTCTTTTCTAAGCCTGCTGGATCGTCTATGGTGTCAAATTTTACATCGACAACCATGTTACCTTGGTCGGTAATTACGGGGCCTGCTTTTTTGATGCCCATGCGTAGTTCTGGTTTTCCACCTAGCTTTTCGATGGCACGCATAACGGGAGTTATAGCCATCGGTATCACTTCGACTGGGAGCAAGAAGGTGGAACCGAGTTTTTCTACTAGCTTACCGCTGTCTACTACGACGATAAACTGTTCGGCTAAGGTATCCACTATTTTTTCGCGGGTATGGGCAGCACCGCCACCTTTGATTAAATTCTTGTGTGGATCGACTTCATCTGCGCCATCGATAGCAATGTCGATACGATCGATTGCATCCAAGGTGGTTAAGGGGATGCCGTATTGTTTGGCTAGCACTTCTGCTTGAAATGAAGTGGGTACTCCTTTGATATCTTTGAGTTCGCCTGACTTGATGCGATCGCCCAAAGATTGAATCGCATATGCTGTTGTTGACCCCGTGCCTAACCCTACAATCGTACCCGATTGCACGCGGGAGGCTGCTGCCTTACCAACTTCCTGTTTCATTAGCTTAACGGGGTCAATTTCTGCTGTCATCACCAAATCTCCTCTTACTCAGTATTTATGTTCTGGTCACACAATACCAGTGACCGCGATCGCTGTTTCTAGCAATTTACTATGATTTGCTTGAATTTAACCAAATATTTTGTTTTTACCACACAAACTTGTAGACTATACCCAAGCTTATTTCTTGCTGAAATTAGCAAAAATCATGCTTAGCTTAAAATATAGTTAATTTAAAAAATATTTATTTTCTATTACGATATATCTTAATTCAGAAGAGAAATATCTGAACGGTGTAAAATGATAAGTTTACCAATAGATTCGCTGAATTTCATTATTCAACCATCCAATATCGAAGCCACAAATTGCTTATTGAAACTAGGATTTCAGCCCATCCCTGCTATTCCTCAACTTCTGTATCAGTATGTAACTAAGCGCCATTTAAAAGCTATATTCCGCCACCTAACTAAGGCGTTTTCCAGTAACGAACAAGCCGCCTGTCGTTTTTTAATGACGCGATCGCCATCCGATTGTTCAAATTTACTCCTAGAATTTCTCAAAGCTCAACCGCTGATTTCAATTACTAAATCTGTCAAATATAGCTGGTTTTTTCAAATTTTAGCAAAAGAACGTCTATTTTTCGAGTATCAGCCAATATTTGATTTATTAAATGGAGAACTAATCGGTCACGAATGTCTGGCTCGCGCCCTCGACAACCAAGAAAGATACTATACAGGCCAACAATTAATTGATGCAGCTCTAGCAACCCAGCTAACTAATGAGTTTGATGAGTTAGCTCGTTCGACTTGTTTGGAATCAATAGCGGCTCATAACAACGATCTCAAGTTTTTTATTAATATTGTGCCAAATGCTCTGATTCGTGACCCCCAGGTAATAGAGCGTAATTTAAAGCGAGTTTTGGATCTAGGACTGCGGCCTCAACAAATTATATTTGAATTAACTGAAATAGAAGCTCTAGGCCAGACCTATAGTTTGCACCAAATTATCAACCGTATTAAAGAGTGGGGGTTTCTTATTGCCGTCGATGATTTGTGCAGTTGTACTTCGATGGATAACTATTTCCTAGAGTTTCGTCCGGATATAGTCAAAATAGATCGGCGGCTGGTGCATGGTTGCAGCCGACATACCCTAAAGCAGATTTTACTCAAAAGTACCCTTGATGCTGCTCACCAAGCTGGAATTCTTGTTGTTGCTGAGGGACTTGAGGCTCTCGAAGATATTAACTTTTGCCGCGATTTAGGTGTTGACATGGGCCAGGGGTTTGGTCTGGGAAGACCTGCACGCAATTTGTGGCAAAAATCGCTGGATTTATTGAGTTGTCCGGTTTCGTTGGCATCATAGTTAGTCATGGGTTAGTTACAAAAAACACCTGACAACGGACAATGGACAACGGACAACAGACAAGTCAGAAGATTTTATATGCAGCTTGAATTTATCCCAGTTGAAGAGTTTTATTTTGCCCTGACTTTAGCTGTACGCACTCTGGAGGATGTGGAGGAGCCGGGTTTAACACAGCAAGTGCGATCGCGTCTAGAGCAAGAATGCGGCCAACCCTCAACCGTAGCCGCAGCAAGCCAGAATACCTTTAACTATGTGTTTCGCGTTCTTGGGCTAGACAATAGCCCATCTAACCAGTTGATAGTTTCAGTTGCCGATTGGCAAGGCAAATTGCGCTTGAGTAGCGATTACGGT
The DNA here is from genome assembly GCF_014695585.1 of Microcoleus sp. FACHB-831. Taxonomy (NCBI): domain Bacteria; kingdom Bacillati; phylum Cyanobacteriota; class Cyanophyceae; order Oscillatoriales; family Microcoleaceae; genus Microcoleus; species Microcoleus sp. FACHB-831. The sequence continues at coordinate 40,207 of NZ_JACJON010000036.1, forward strand.
TGGACGCTAGATGGCGATCGCAAGCCGATACGCACCGAACGATTTGACCAACGAGCAGAATTTACCCAGCAACTGCGATCGCACCTACAAGACTGGTTGCAAGTACCCTTAAAAAAATAAACCCGAGCTGACCGCAAGGCGGTTAGCGTCGGGAAAATATCAATTAGTTTCCTGCAAGCAATTAAGACCGGGGCTGGCGATCCGGCTTGCTGCAAACACCAGCGCAGATTCTAAGCAGCCCAGACTAGGAATTGCTGGCTTGAGCAGCCAAAAGTTCCTTTAGCTTGGACAATTCGCTCGCCCAGCGAGGGTCGGGTTGAATGCCTTCTTGATCTGCTGGTGTAGAACTGCTGGGACCGCGGCGGGGCTTCTTATTACCACGACGCCCACCACCAGTGCTGGGCTTCTCGGTACTACCGCCTGTGCTGCTGGGAGTACCAGCAGTAACAGGCGCTGCTGGACGAGGAGTCTCCTCTTCAGCACCCTTAGCGCGTGGTAGTGCCTTTTCTATTTTTAGAGCGCTGTCTTTGAACACAAAGCCGTTGAACTTTTCAATGAGTTCATCGGCTTGTTCATCAGTTTTCACCGTCACAAAGGCAAAACCACGACATTGGCCAGTTTTGCGGTCTTTAATCACCTTAGTAGAAATAGAATCACCTGCGTCGCCAAAAACGGCTTGCAACTCAGCGCGGTCTACTTCTTCTTTAGGCAGATTTCCTACATACAGACGAACGGACATAAAATATTCCTCCAGACTCGATCTTTAAACTAATTTGCTTGCAGGCGTCAACATGATGTTAGCGAAGGATATACGCAGTTGACGAATGATTTTTCCGCCCAGTCCCTTTTGGACTCAGCAATGCTTTTGGCGAACAACATAACTCGTAACAGGCAACCATAGCTTAGCGTATATCCGGCGTCTAACGCTTCGCACCTGACTGTCAGACGCATGGTTTGAACAGCAGAAATCACAGCCAAAGCGTTTTTTGTGTTTTTGTTTAATCAGAATGTTCACGCCATTATTAAAGGTATCACGGCATTCGATCTGGATCTACTTCAAAAAGAAGATTTCGGCCACACATATGTATTGCCGTTCACCCTCTAAAGATAGAGCTATAACCGTTACAACCCTTTACCAATGAGGGTTGCAAGCCAATTGACAGTCTTTTATATGCAGACTATCTTCAGCATATTGCGAACGACGAGCGATCGCGCTTTAATAAAAAACTCTTCTTAGTTCAAAACTCGACCATCCCATTTTAGGACTGATTTACCACTAAAGCAGAGGCTAACATTGGTCAAGGCATGACTCAATTGAGCGATCGCTCCTTTCCCATCTTTACACACTACAACTGTACCCCATCAACTACTCATAACGTTTATGGCGAGGCAGCGTGGTTTAATTAATCTTGAGATTGATATTTGGTTGTTGTGGCTGCTGCTGCAACTGAGCCGCCTCCACCCTTTTTTTAGCTTCTATTGCTTGTTGATAGTCCCGTTTATATTGTAGGGCTTTATCATAAGAGGCAATAGCATCTTTTTCTCGTTTCAAGTTTAACAACCCATTCCCCCGGCTGTACCAAGATTCGTAGTTATCCGGCTTAATTTTCACCGCTCTGTCATAGGAATTAACAGCTTCTTGATATCGTTTCAAGTTATAAAGCGCATTCCCTCTGTTATACCAAACTAAGTAATCTTTTGTTTTCAATTGCAGCGCTTTATCATAAGATTCAACGGCATCTTCGTAGCGTTGCGATTGATGGAGTACCCAGCCGCGAACGTGCCAAGCTTCGTATAAATCCGGTTGATAGCTAACTGCTTTATCAAAAGATGCGATCGCGTCTTTATATTGTCGCAAATTGTTTAACGCATTGCCTCTGCTATACCACGCCTGATAATACTCCGGCTTGTATTGAACCGCTTTATCATAAGATTCAACCGCTTCTTGATATCGTTGTAAATTGATAAAGCCATTGCCTCGGTTGTACCAAGCCTGGTAGTATTCAGGCTTAAATTGAACAACTTTGTCATAGGATTTAATAGCTTCTTGGTAGCGCTTCAAACTATGCAGCGCCCAACCTCGGTTGTACCACGATTGGTAGTAGTCGGGCTTAAGTTCAACAGCTTTGTCATAAGAGGCGATCGCTTGTTCGTAGCGCTGCAAATTCATCAGCGCATCTCCCTGCCCATTCCAAGCTTCCGCCGACGTTATCTGTATTTTCAGAGCCTTATCAAATGAGGAAATTGCCTCCTCATATCGCTCCAAACTATCCAGAGCATACCCTCTACCAACCCATGCATCCAAGTCGTCTGGTTTGAGTTGAATCGCTTTTTCGTATGCTTCTAACGCTTCTTTATAGCGTTTTAAGCTTAACAGAGTTTTGCCCTGACCGTTCCAAGCATCAAGATATTCCGGCCTAACCCCAACCGCTTTTTTATAAGCAGTTAGTGCTTCCTCATATCGGTTCAAATCGTACAGGTTTTTAGCCTGATTGTAGAGTTGCGTCGCATTGGAAGAAGTTGTAAGATTTGCCATAAAAACTGCTACAGCAACGCCCAAGGCAATCAACATCGTCCAGCTTAAAACCTGCCGCTGAGTTACTTTATATTTTGTTGGTTTATTCTGATTGTTAGACGTAGGTAAGGATTTGGTAAATGGCACAACCGACGTGGGTTTTGTGCTAAATTTCAAGGTTTTGACAGCTTGCAAAGCTTCTTTTCCTGACTGGTAGCGCTGCCGAAAATCATAGCGCACCATTTTATCTAATACATTGGCTAATTCAGGGCTTACTTTTGCTTTGTCGTGCCAAATAATTTCACCCGTATCGCCATCAATTGGTATTTGGTTAGGTGACAAGCCTGTAAGCGCTTGAAGGCCAATCATTCCCACAGCATAAATATCACTACTTAACCGAGGATTGCCGCTAGCTTGTTCGCTTGGTTGATATCCGGGCGTTCCAATAGCAACAGTAAAGCTAGCTTGCGCTCCATTAATGATTTGAGTGCTAACTTGTTTAACTGCTCCAAAATCAATTAAAACTAATTTGCCGTCTTTCTGGCGGCGCAGTATATTGCGAGGTTTGACATCGCGGTGAATTACATTTTGCTGGTGGACAAATTCTAATATTTCCAGGATGTCTTGCAAAAGACCAATAACCTCACCTTCACTCAACTGACCGCCTATGATAGCTGGAGTCAATTCTTGGCTGAGATCGTGACCTTCAATGAACTCCTGTACTAGATAAAATTCTTGATTTTCTTCAAAATAAGCAAAAAGGCGCGGTATTTGGTCGTGAGTTCCTAATTGATAAAGAATTTTGGCTTCGGTATCAAACAAACGCCGCGCCGTCTGCAAAGTAAAGGGATCTGTTGCTTGGGGCTGGAGTTGCTTAACGACGCACTGGGGATTGCCAGGGAGATATTGATCTTTAGCTAGATAAGTTTGACCAAATCCACCACCACCCAAATGGCTGGTGATTTGGTAGTGTCCTCCTAATGTTTGCCCGATAATCTGGTTCATGCTGTGTCGTGAAGCGCGGAGCGATCGCGAAAAACAAGCTTACTCTACCAATTTACCCTGCGATCGCTTTTAAATCCCCAGGGCGATCGCGGCTAGCCAGAAGTTGGCTTTTGGTAGCCCTGGCCTGTTGGCGGCGCATGGCCTATATTTGTTCTTATACGAAATTTGTCCTGTCTTGTGGAACTTGGCTGCGGATTTTGGTATGGTAAAACATCCTGGTGTAGCCGCACACACTGCCGTCAAGCTAAATTGAATACATGAGCGAAAAAAGCGATGGTTTCAAAATAGTCAGCGACAACCGCCAAGCTCGTTTTCTCTATGAAATCCTGGAAACCTACGAAGCTGGGATTGAGTTGAAGGGCACGGAGGTTAAGTCAATTCGGGCGGGTAAGGTCAACCTGCGAGATGCGTATGGCTTAATTCGTAATGGGGAAGCGTGGCTGATCAACGTCCACATCTCTCCCCATGAAAGTAGCGGCGAGTATTTTAACCATGACCCCCGTCGCACTCGCAAGCTGTTGTTACACAAGCAACAAATTCGTAAGCTAATCGGCAAGGTAGAACAGGAAGGCTTGACTTTAGTGCCCCTTAAGATGTACCTGAAGCGGGGCTTGGTTAAGATAGACTTGGCTCTGGGGAAAGGTAAGAAGTTGCACGATAAGCGCGAAGATACCAAACGCCGCGACGACAAGCGGGAGATCGAACGCGCGATGAAGCGTTATTAAAAATTTGGAATGAGATTGGGAGTCCGGAGTCCTTGTAGAGACGCCGATTTTCTCCCTATTCCCTATTCCCTATTCCCCCCTGTGTCTTGTGGCAGAGTTAAAGATGGTGAACTGTAGAAACTGGCAACTATCGCCACCATCAACCACCAGAGGGTATTTACTTCTGGGCGGTACCATACAGTATCGAAAAGACCCTGGCCGAGTAAACCAACCATACCCGCGATCGCTGCCATCAACCAAAACGCTAGGTGATTTTTGGATTCTTGCAGATGCTTCAGGTGCCTCCACCCATGATTAAACGTCACCACTAACAGCCACAGGAAACAAGAAAATCCGATAAATCCTGTTTCCACAAGAATTTCGCGCGGTATGGAATAGGCACTCAAAGCAGTGTAGCGGGGGCTGATTTGATAGATAGGGTAGATTTTGTTGAAGGCAGTGTTGCCAGGACCAATGCCTAAAATCGGGCGATCGCGTATCATCTGGTCAACAGCCTGCCAAACATTGATGCGGAAATTGTTACTGCTATCCCCGCGACCGACAAACATACTCAAAATGCGATCGCGCATTGGTTCGACAAACACTATCCCCATTGCCAATAATGCTGCCATAGTTACCAGTAGCGACAGCAGACCCCAAGTGCGCCAGTACGGTGGTATATAGTCCTTCCACCAGTACCACGCCAACCCCAAGAAAGTTAAACCTAATAGCGCCAAACCAATCCAGCCACCGCGACTGAAAGTTAGTATCGAGCAGCTTAAGTTGACAATAAGCATTGTCACTGCCAAAGCTTTGGCAACCGCGCTGCGCCAAACAAAAATAGCTGCAATGCTCAAAGCTACAGCAGGCAACAGATAAGCTGCCAGTAAGTTAGGGTTGCCTAAATAGCTATAGACTCGCGTGGTCTTAGACAAAGGAGAACTAGGATCGACCCAAGTAGCCAATTGCGCCGCTCCAAAAAACCACTGTCGCAAGCCGTATACACCGACAATCAGAGTTACGTGTAAGTATACGGTGATAATCCAAGAGCGCAGACGGGGCGATCGCAACACCCGCGCCATCAGCGCAAACATCAACAAGTACAGCGTCAGCTTACTCCAACCAGGCATAGCCGCCGCCTTAACAGGCGACAAAGCCGTTGCCACAGTAGAAATGGCCCAATACAACAAAACAAGCAAATGAACAGGCGTCGCACCCCTCTTACCGTCATCCGATAGCGTCAGCAGGAGCCAATAAAAAGCACCCGCACTCAACAAGACGCCTATCTGGTTATTCGGAACAAAGGGAGCCAGAGCAAACACGAGGCTAACCAACAACGCCCCAATCGGTTCCCCCCACTGCATCAGCAAGCTGCTCCGACGCCACGCCGAAAGAGGACCGACCAACCTGTACAAATAGCTGCTGCCTTGCCACTGATAAAGCGGCAAATCCGATAGCGTAAATTGTTGCCAAACAGTCATTTGACTTTAGACATGAGACTTTAAACTTTAGACTTTAGACTGTCCATCGTCCATAGTCCATAGTCCGGAGTCTCTGCTCAAAACTCAAAAGTCTTCCGATGTTGCTAACTGGGGCAGACTCACCACATACCGATACCCCGACTCTGCCGAACCTTGAACGGAAATTTGCCCCCCATGTATCTCTGCCAACTGACAGCTAAGTAATAGCCCCAAACTTTCGCGGGAGTTATTGCCCTCAGAAAGCTGTGTCAGCTCCTCCACAATCGCCAACGCAGCCGACATAGAGGAACTTGACATCTGATTGGCTGAGGGTAGGTAGGATATTGGTGGCTCCTCATCAATTTCATAATCTCTGTTTAGCGTGGCTTCTAAGCCATTGTCCAGAGCTGCTACAGAAGCCGTCGAGTAAAATTCAATCTGAGGCAGTCCATCTCCTAGCCAAGGGTGAGAAACCCAAACGCTTATGTTCAGTTTTTCGCTCTTGCGAGAGACGTGGATGCGAACCACACCCCCAGCCTCAGATGATTGAATGACGCTAAAAACTAGGTAGTAAAGTATTTGCCGAACTTTGTCTTTGTCTAGCGACCAGATACGATAAGTAGGCTCTACCGATAAACGAATCTTTTGCTGTCGCTGCTTGGCCACTTGGAACAAACTATTGATCGCCTGTTGACAGAGCATTTCAATATCTACAGATGAGATTTGGAGTTTTAGGCCACCTTCATCCAAGATTCCCAAGGCTGAAATTTCATCAACCAGCTCTACCAAGTGCTGACCGCTGTGGTGGATAATCTCCAGGTATTCCTTCTGTTTAGTTGTTAAAGGGCCATAAACTTCGCGACCCAGAACGCTAGCCATCCCCATAACCGATGTCAACGGCGTCCGGAGTTCCTGCGCCAGACTACTGAGTAATTTTAGTTTAATGAAGTTAGGCGATATTTGTTTGCCACCTGAACCCATTCCAACATCATATTTGTCGTCCTGACTGCCCATTGTAAAATCAGAAGCAGGCAGTGGCAGGTTTACGGCTGATTTGGAAATTAGGTTGACTGAGGCTTTGCGCTCTTTAGTGAAGAGACGGTTGCGCTCATATTCGCTCAACGCCCAGCGAGCCGTGAGTTCTAAAAAGTCAATATCTTTAGTGGTAAAAATCCGAGGCACTACATCCATCACCGCCAGCGTACCCAGGCAATATCCATCTGCTGTTATAAGTGGCGCTCCTAAGTACGAACGGATACCGTAGTGCCCAAATAGTAAGCTATTGGCAAAAACTGGGTGCGTTAGCGTATCAGGAATAGCCAAAACTTGATGGCTATCCACTACATAAGTGCAGAAGGCTTCGCTGCGCGGCAGACACCGCGACGTTGCCAGCTCATTCATCAGCCCAACTCTTGATAAACCCACTGCTGACTTTAGCAACTGCCTATCTTGTGCCATTACACCCAAGATGCAGATGGGCGTTTCTAAATAACGGGCAGCTGTTTGAGTGGCTTCTTCAAAAACTGGTACTGTCTCTGCTTCCAGTACTCCCATCTCGGCCAGAGCTTTCAACCTTTGTTGTTCTCTAGCTTGCGGTGTCAAACCATCCAGACGACAAAACAGTCTAGTTTCTGGGCTTACCATGACAACCCCTGTCCTCATACTCGCTGCTTGCATGACTTTTTAAATAATTACCAGCTATATCTAGCGTTCCCGAACAAAGCCCCTGACAAACATTTGAGGTGATATTGCTTAAAAGTTTGAAGCACTAAGGCCCTGGCGTACTATATTTTCGTAATTTCTAATTGGTAATTTGCAATTTTTAATTAAACAAAGAGCGATGGATGCAAGATTTAATAAGTATGAGCGAGACAAATCTTGCACCATTTATTGCAAATTGGGTCTTTTAGAGACAGCAGTCTAGCCAGCACTCGTTACCCAAGTGTTGCTTGGGAACGAGAATATCAGCGAATCTTTATTCGCCCTTTTTAGCCCCGTCGCTAGAGCTAGACCACGCTGGATGAGACAACAAAGAGGAAATTACCCGCACGCCCCGCAGCTGATTTGAGAGGGGCAGATGGCCTCTGGGTGCGGTTAGATTCCAGGTAAACTCGTTGGGATATCGCGTCCAGTTATTGCCAGCTTTCCAGCCAATTTTTGGCCATAACTTTTCCCAATTTTTGCCCAGTGAGAGCCAGATTTCCCGTTGAACGGAAAAGCCAAATCTACCTTCGGAGTAAACGAACCACAAGCTATTGATTGTTTGTAGGTCGGTAATGGGAAAATTTTCTACTTCTGTAAAATACAGCCATTTTCTTTTTACTGCGGTTGCTCCTGCTAGTTCGCAGAGCTTTTGTAGGGTGAGGCGGTCGGCTGCCTGAAAGTCTTGTGCGGCGAGCAACTGTTGTATTTGAGTGTAATCAATGCTGCGCTCGGAATGCAGCGGCAATATGCCCTTGGGAAAGTAGGTTTGGAGAAATTCAGTTGCGGCTTTTGAGCTGGCCGATAGTAAAGCTTGATAAGCTTTACCATCAACACAGCTTGCTGGTGAGGATCGGCCTTGAGCTAAAAATTCCATCAAGACCTCTAAGCCCTCATCCCCAGCACTTACGAGTTCTGGGATGATTTGTAGTTGAGCTTTTTCAGAGCCAGACTTGAATTTGAGGCGGAGGTCGGCGAGTAGGTTGTTGCTGGTGTCTGGTAGAGCGGCAGTGGTTGGGTCAGTCATTAAATAGTGGACTAGGGTCTGTGAATTTAGGACTGTCTAAAGCCTTGGGCGCAAGTAAGGTGAGTGTCGATTGAAGATATGGTTTCTGTGTTATCGACATATCCACCCATTCCAAGTCTAAGGTCTGGAGTTACCCGTCTGGGCGCAGGATGCGGTTAATAATTCCTGTAGTCGAGGTGGGAATTTCTACTTTGACCAACTGAATTTGGCCTTTGTAGGCTTGAACGGCTGGTGCTTCCGGCAGCGTTTCCAAGCTGTAGTCGCCTCCTTTGACGTAGATTTCGGGTTTGAGGGCTTCAATTAAGCTAGTCGCTGTAGATGAGTGGAAAATTACTACCCCATCAACTGGCTTTAGGGCGGCGAGAAGTTCAGCACGCTGTTGCTCTGGCACAATGGGTCGGGCGGGTAATCCTGGTTTGTTTGGCTTGATGGTACGCACTGAGTCATCGCTGTTTAAACCGACGATGAGCGATCGCCCCAAGGACTTAGCCACCTGTAAGTACCGCACGTGACCGACGTGGAGCAGATCGAAGCAGCCATTGGTAAAAACCAAGGGTCGCCACCGATCGCTGTATCGTGCGATCGCTTCTTCTATTTCGCTCAATGTATAAACGCCGGAAATCATTTTGCTTGGGGCTACTTGCACAAAAAGTATCAATTAAGAATTATTGCCTAAATGATGTTTTTCAAGGCTTGATGAGTAATTCATTTTTCACCGTCTGCGGGTGGTCTGTATCCCCTTTCAAAGGCAAAACGTACCAGCTGCGACCTATTCTCTAGATCTAGCTTGCTGAGGATGTTACTCAGATGCGTCTGAACCGTGCGGGGGCTGATAAACAAGCGATCGCTAATTTGTTTATTAGTAAAACCCTGTATAACCTCCCAAAACACTCTTTGCTCTGCTGGAGTCAACGGCAGCGACTGAGGGGGAGATGAAGACGAAGCAGATGCCGCTGTTTCCGCCTTATTGGGTGTGGCCGAGGCCATAGAACCCGCACCTAAATGCTGCATTAACCTTACCATCTCAGCATTGATGCGGCGCGATCGCTCTAACTGCGCTTCAATTTTCGCTACTAATTCCCTCGGTTCAAATGGTTTTGTCAAATAATCATCCGCCCCTATCGAGTGCCCTTGAATCCGATCTTCGAGTTCTCCTTGACCAGACAAAAATATAAACGGCACCAATTGCCCCTCACGGGTCGCGCGCAAGCGACGACAAAACTCTATCCCGTCCATATCTGGCATGATCACATCAGAAACTACCAGATCCGGCGGGTTATGCTCAAAAACGGTCAATCCCTCGATTCCTGAACTAACGTCCTGAACTTGGTATCCCTGGTTTTGTAGGAAGCGGGTCAGGACTACTCGCAGGGTGTTATCGTCGTCAACGACTAAAATCCTTTTCATCTCGCTTATAACCCTGGGTGTGAATTTCCTCGCGGGATACCCTATGCAGTTCCCTAAGCGAAGCGATTATAGCCAAGAATATGTCACCACTTTTAAACCGCTGCCTTGGAACTCAGCGGGGGAGAAAAGCGGGTTGGGGATGACCCCTTGGCTAGAAAATCATAGTGTAAATTGCCTATTCGTCAATATCGCAAACGGAACCCGCCGTTAGTAATAGCTACGCATTGCCGCCAGCTTATGCGTAAATCTACTGGTTATCTGCTTTCTTGACTCAGCCTTACCGCCTCTGGGTTGGCCTGCACTTAAGGCAGCTTTGCCCAAATTCCAGGCTATAGGGAATGAAAATTCCCTATAGCCTGTGATGTATTCCCCAACAATTTCTTAGGTGCCCAGGTAAAAATTCACACAATCTCAGCATAATGCCTTAAGTTTCAGTACATATAAGCATTTTACCCAATCAGTAACTTAGCCGACGCCGTAGATCGGTTTTGAGGTTCGCTTACTATCTTGGTGGTTAGCGGGAGTATTTTGAGGGGGGAACGATCGCCCCTCAAAAGACCTTGGTAACTTATCTAACAAGAAATTCTAACCGCCAATAGACTAGCAATAGTAATCCTACAGCAGGGTATTCTATGTCAGGACTTCCTAATATTTTTTGGTTTAACTATCCTTAGCCACAGAGATTTTGGTAGCCTACCAAAAAAGCACGGTATCAAGCTTATAGCAATATGTACGAGAAAATAGCTCCTCCAGAATTAGGCGATCGCATCACCTTCCAAAATGGCGAACCCATCGTCCCTGATAACCCCATCGTTCCCTTCATCAGGGGAGACGGCACGGGAATCGACATCTGGCCTGCCGCCCAAAAAGTCTTAGACGCCGCAGTAGCAAAAGCTTATGGCGGCAAGCGGCAAATCAGCTGGTTCAAAGTTTACGCCGGAGATGAAGCCTGCGAAAAATACGGCACCTACCAATACTTGCCCGAAGACACCCTGCAAGCCATCAGAGAATACGGCATTGCCATAAAAGGCCCCCTCACCACGCCAGTTGGAGGAGGCATCAGGTCGCTAAACGTAGCACTGCGCCAGATTTTTGACCTATATTCCTGCGTTCGTCCCTGCAAATATTACGCAGGCACGCCCTCTCCTCACAAAAACCCGGAAAAACTAGATGTCCTCGTCTATCGCGAAAACACAGAAGACATCTACCTGGGAATTGAGTGGCGTCAAGGCAGCGAAATTGGCGACAAACTGATTAAACTGCTCAACACTGAGTTAATTCCAGCAACACCAGAACACGGTAAAAAGCAAATCCCCCTTGATTCTGGTATCGGCATCAAGCCAATTAGTAAAACTGGCTCCCAGCGTCTAGTGCGCCGTGCCATACAGAATGCCTTGCGCTTACCCAAACAAAAGCAGCAGGTGACTTTGGTACATAAGGGCAACATTATGAAGTACACCGAAGGCGCTTTCCGAGATTGGGGGTACGAGTTAGCTACTACTGAATTTCGGGCGCAATGCGTTACGGAACGCGAGTCTTGGATTTTGGGCAACAAAGAGCGCAATCCCAACATCACATTAGAAGAAAACGCCCGTCAGATTGAACCTGGGTATGACGCCCTCACTGCCGAAAAACAAGCCAAAATTTGCCAGGAAGTTGAACAAGTCCTCAACGCCATTGGTGAAACTCACGGCAATGGTCAGTGGAAAGACAAGGTGATGGTAAACGATCGGATAGCCGATAGCATTTTCCAGCAGATTCAGACACGCCCGGATGAGTATTCCATCCTCGCCACGATGAACCTGAACGGTGATTATCTATCGGATGCTGCTGCCGCAATTGTCGGCGGTTTGGGGATGGGGCCAGGAGCTAACATTGGCGACCAGTGTGCCATATTTGAGGCAACTCACGGCACGGCGCCCAAGCACGCTGGCTTAGACCGGATTAACCCCGGTTCTGTCATTTTGTCGGGAGTGATGATGCTGGAATTCATGGGTTGGCAGGAAGCAGCAGACCTAATCAAACAGGGAATTGGAGCCGCCATTTCTAACGGTGAAGTAACTTATGACTTGGCTCGGTTGATGGAACCACCCGTAGATCCACCCCTGAAATGTTCTGAGTTTGCCGATGCTATCATCACGCACTTCAATCGCTAGTTGGTAATTGGTAAGGGGTAATTTTTAAACAACGATTACCCATTACCTACTAACTACTAGGGATTGGAAAAAGTATTAATCTGACCTCCACCGCTGTATTGTCCGGGAACGTATTGTCGTGATGTTGGGCGGGGTTGAATTGAGTTGGGCGGATTTATTTGACTGGGTTGCACTGCGGAATTATTTAGTGTGGAATTAAAACCGGGGTTTGTTACTCCTGTGTTCTGGCTTGGCAACCCAGTTGAATATTGCGGCATATAGTAATTGCCCGGTATTACTGGTGCGGAGGGCAAAGTTGCGGGTACAGTCGGTTGCACTGGCACTGACTGCGGCTGGGTTAAATAGGTATAGGAATTGGTGGGATTGTTTATGGTTGGCGTTGGTGGGACGCTATAGCTTTGTATGGTGGGCGCGACCGTCGTCGCTGGAGGGGCGATCGCATTGCTCAAACTTGGAGTGGGGAGTAGTGGCTGCCCTTGGGTTGTTGTAGTTATCTGATTATTCGCTTCTCTGGGTTCTAGAGGTGTTAGAGATGTCTGAGCATTGGGGATAGGAGTAGGTGGCTGTGTAGGTTGGTTCAGCGCGGCTTCTAACGAGCGAGGATTGGTTGCGTCTCGCCGTTCTGCTGGGACTACCGTTGGTGTGTCTTGCTGGTTAACTAAATTTAGCCAATTGTCTGTCTGTACTGGTGTTTTGGTTCCATCAGCTTTGGATGCAGAAAATTCAGGGGTGACTGGTTGGATGGGCATAAAGCGATCGCCACTTCCAAAAGGCCCGTTATTTAAGATTTCTTGTGCTGATGCAGCAAAAGTATTATTAGTATTTTGCTTGTTAGAGGGCTTCGGTACTAGGGTTACAGGAGCAGCGCTTGGTATGTTTGTCGTCGAATCGGTATTGGAGCTGGCCTTTTGACGATTGTACGCCTCAAACAAACCCTCTTGTTTGCTGGATTTAGCTGTCGCGTTTGGTGCGATCGCAGAGGGTGGAACATTCAGGGGCGTAACTTCTGCCATTATCACTGGCAAGCTATCAATATCTGCACCGATAGATCTAACATCTGCCTGAGAAAGCGTTGTGTCAGTAGAAGAATTATTTGAATTTATCGCTTGCTCGTTACCAGTCTCGCTGTCATCCCAAGCAGTATTGAGCCAGTCCGGGTGAGTAAAATACTGCCAAGCGAATAACGCCAACACAAGTAGCGATGTAGCTGCACCCCAAAACTCTGGTCGCGCCACAAGCCGTAACCGCGCTTTGATTATTCGGAAGTATGCGGGGGTTTGCTTGCGAGATGTCATGACTGTAATGCAGCTTTATTCTGCACAGATACGACTGTTAAAGATGTAATGGGTAGAGCGATCGCGGCGAATCTATATCGCCAGTTCCAAAATAGCGGTGTGGGGTTGTGCTTGTACGTTGCTTTAGCACTAATATTATCTGCGGTTTCACTCAAGCGGCTCCGCCTGCTACCGCTGTGTCTTTTAGGAAATTACACCAACCAACAGTTGCTAGTAGGTTTAAGAAATTTGTTGTTTTAATGTGATAGTAAGTTTATTTTAGCCTTTATTAGGGTTAAAACAGATGCACCTATGTGTAGTTTTGCTAAAGATGTGGCTTTGTTCTATATAGGTTTAAACAACCTGCTGCAAAGATTGCAGAGCTTTATAGAGTTTAATATGTAAATTTTGGACTGGGGACTTAAAAGCCCAACGCGATCGCCAATTTTACCAACAATATTCTATCGGACGGAGCGACGCCACAATAAAAATCCTCCTGCCCCAAAGCCGAAAACATTTGCCGTCCAAGCTGCCATCCAAGGTGGAAGAATACCCATCAAACCGAAAGAACTGCTGAAAGTCGCTAATGAATAGTAAGCCAAAACTATCACGACAGTGATACCAAAACTTGTTGCCTTCCCAGTCCGTTGAGGTCTGCTTCCCAATGCAGAGCCTAACAAACCAAAAACTAAACAAACAAAGGGAAATGCATATCTTTCTTGCAGGCGAACCTCGTGCTTGCGAACTTTCTTAAAATCTCCGCTCAGGCGGACTAATTTCATATCCTCTTTGAGTTGGTCAATGTTCATCTCGGTGTAGTCGAGGCGCTGGGATGCCAAATCTAGAGGAGTTCGGGGCAGTTGCAATTGTTGGTGCGCGAATTTTACAATGTTGCGGTAAGACGCATCGGGAGAGACTAAATAAATAGTGCCGTTGTAAAAATCCCAGGTGTTTTGGGCAAGGTTCCAAATAGCTGATTGGGCGGTAACAATTTGGTTAAGACCTTCCTGCGACCAGTCCAAAATGGTCAACCCTTTCATACCTCTACCATCAACTTCTTGAGCATACAACAGGCGTGTTAATACCTGGGTTCGTTCGCCATTCGGCTGACGTACTCTACGATATTCTGGAAAAATAAAATTACTTTCCCGAATGTCTGGTTTGTCTTTTTTTAAGGCTTGATCTAAAGTTAAGTTTGCCTGATAGTTGGCAGCTGGTACGACCCGTTCGTTAAATAAAAAAGTTATCCCTGTAACAATAAAGCTAAGGACGACTGCGGGCATTATGAGTCGGTAGATACTAACGCCGCAGCTACGCAGTGCAATCAGTTCGCTATCACTAGAAAGACGGCTGTATGTCATCAAGGCCGCCAGTAGTGTAGACATAGGAAAGGCATACAGGACGAACTGTGGCAGCTTCAGAAGTAGCACTTGCAGCGCTACCGTCATCATCAGCCCCGATTCGGTGACTTTCCGCATCAGGTCAAAGAGTACACCAACCGACAAAACTACGGAAGAAAATAGGCACACGCCAAACAGAAACGGCATGATTAGTTCTGCGGCAATGTAGCGATCCATGACTGAAAAGCCAGGAATTAGCGTAGATATAGAATTAAAAGACTTTGGTTTGTCCTTGGTCATCTGTAATTGGGCATTGGGAATTGGGCGTTAGGCATCGGGCATCGAGCATCGGGAATTGGGAAGAAGGGAATTGGGAATTACGTCTTGAGCGTCGCTGGAGACGCTCCGCTTCCGGTTTTGAATTAAACTCTCGAATTCAGCAAAATTAAGAACTCAGAAATTTTCTGTACTCCCCATTTCCTATTCCCTATTAGCCATTTCCAAAACTATCTTTGGAAGTCATCTCCTAAGTAATATTGGCGCACTAAGGGGTTATTGTAGAGTTCTTCGGCGCTGCCGTTCGCCAAGATTTGTCCATCGCGCATGATGTAAGCTCGGTCTGTGATGGCTAGGGTTTCGCGAACGTTGTGGTCTGTAATCAAAATTCCCATCTCGCGATCGCGCAGTTTGGCTATAATTTTTTGAATTTCCGATACGGCAATCGGGTCAACACCAGCAAACGGTTCATCTAGTAGCAAAAATTTTGGCCCTTCTACACCCGCAGCTAAGGCTCTTGCTAATTCTGTCCGCCGCCGTTCCCCCCCAGATACTTGATTTCCCAGGGTGTTGCCTACTTTTTCTAGGCGAAACTCTTGCATTAGTAAATCCATGCGCGATCGCCACTCGCGCTTAGGTACGCCTGTCTGCTCCAGCACCAGTAAAATATTGTCCCGCACGCTTAGGTGTCGAAAAATACTTGCTTCTTGGGCTAAATAACCTATTCCCAGATGCGCCCTTTTGTCCATCGATAAGGCGGTGATATCTGTTTCATTGAGCCAAACCGTTCCCCGATCTGGTTTCTCTAACCCAGTCGCAATATAAAAAGTTGTCGTTTTCCCCGCACCGTTGGGACCGAGCAGCCCCACGATTTCTCCTTGAGAAACCGAGAGGTTGACGCGATTGACAATCAGGCGCTTGCCGTAGGACTTGTGTATGTTCTCTAGTACAATTTTCACGACACCAGCTTACCTGAAAAAATGGGATTAATTTTAACAGGTGTTAGAGGTTTACAGAGGTTTGCCAGGATATTACCGACTGTTCGGGGTTCTTGAGGCTGGCTTTCTGGAAGGGGGAGACGCTCCAGGCGCAAGCGGTTGAGTGGGGGCAGCCGGGTCGGAAACTAGATAAATCGATTCTACTTGTCTGTTGTTCTGGGGTAGCGCCACAAAGCGAGCCTCATCAATAAGATATGTGATGGTTTCGCCGCGAAGACTATTGCCCTGTTGCAGGACGTAGACATTGCCAGTGAGAATAATGCGACGCTCTTTAGTGAAATATTGGGCTTGAGCCGCTGTTGCCTGAATCTGGCGGGCTGGGTAGTACATTTGCACGTTTCCCCTCGCCGTGACTACTCCAGTTTTAGAGTTGGCTTCTTGAACGTCAGAGCGAACGGTGAGGGCGCGTCCGTCGCCTGCTGCTGGGGTTTGGGCGAGGGTAAGTTGGGTGGGAAGTGCGATCGCTCCTGCTAAGGTAGCGGTCAGCATCGCTCCTAAACCCAGGCCGCGCCGAGTCAAACTTGTGCTTTGAGAAGAGGGCATCATCTATCGTACTGCCTGCTGGATGTGAAATAAAGTTCTAGCTGCTGTGGCTTTTTTCCACAATACTATTAAGGCTCAATCCCGACAATTCCGGATGTTTGTGCCGTTTGCAGCTATTTGCATCTTGACGATCTAGCTTGTCAGAAGTTTCTAATTTAAATCCCTCACACCAAGCAAGCATATATCTACAAGCGACTTATAGCTAGCGCCCCATCTAACAATGTCAAATCCCATTGGTATGATCTCGCAATATTTTGGGCAAACTGGAGCCGTTGTCTCGATCCAGCTGCTCAACAAAATCACCCACATTTTCTGCTCCAGCCTGTTGCAGTGCAGCTAGCAGGCTGGCACTTTTATCGAGCAGGTTGCTAACATCAATCCCACTGTAGACAGGTTCGTAATTCCTAATGCGTCCGATTCCTTCCCCTAATAAAATAGCCGAGCCGCGCCAGTTGAGATTTCTCAAGTGATAACAGCCTACGGCAATTTGCAATACTCCCTGATAAAACTTTTTTTGCGGCTCTCCTGCTTCCATCCACAGCGCCTCCAGAGTATCGTGACAGGCGTAAAACTCACCTGCATTAAACTGCTCGACACCCTGCCAGAACTCAGACGGGATTTCTTCAACCATGCTCAAAAATAGTCCTTAATTATGAGTTATGAATTATTAATTCATAACTCAAAACTCAAACACCTTGAAGTTAATAATCTCTACAGGCTATCTCGAACTGATTTAATTTCTTCGATGGAAATGTCCTGTTGTTGGCCAGCAAAATCATTATCTGGTGTCAAAAATAGCATGCAGTGGCACTCCTTACGCTCGCGCATGGGTACGCAAGGACAGTTCCAGAAGGCAGCAGCAACTTCTGCTTCTTTATCTTCGTAGTGGCGACAGGGACACAAGGGTGCGCCAAGGTCATCTTTGTGCTTGGCTAGTCCTTCAATTACGACCGCTGTTACGGAAGGATCGACGCAGAAGTAGGTTCCGGTGCGTTTGGCGTAAGTTTGGGAAAACTGCCGCATCGCCTCTAAATTTTTCTCGCTGGATTTATTTTCTGTCTCTGTTGGGTTCATGGGGGCTGGCTATAGGGACTTGAAAACGTGTTTATGCATTTTAACTCAAGGCTTTTCCCGATTGTAATCATCTGGGATCGGCGCCAGGGAAGTAGCTGGACAAGATGCCGGAGACACAAGATATAAGCTAGAAATTATATCCCACTCCCGCGGGATTGTAGTTGAAGCTGAAGCGGCTGTTCAGTCTTGATGACAAGGCCAGAGGAGTATTGATTTACAAGTTTGGCTGATTCATCAGGCAAAGCTTGAGGCCATAGCATCCAGCGACTACCTGTGGGTAGGGAGTTTAAACTACCAGGATTTTGAGTTAGCCAGATTAAAGGTAGGTTTGGAGTAGCTCCGGCAGAGCCTTCTTCTCCGGCGCGTGTCGCTGCTAAGGTTTCTAAGACGACACGGTTGCCCTGCAATAACCCTGTGGAAGCTGTCCATAGTTTAACGTTTAACTGCTGCCGACAAGCATAGAAGTACATAGAGGCTGCGGCAATTACGGCTTGTTCAAAATCCTCCGTAGGCCAGATAGCAGCGCTGTCGAGACAGATGATAATTTCTTGACCGCTGGTGAAGACTTCTAACTCGCGTACTTTTAGTTCGCCGTAGCGAGCGCTGGTGCGCCAGTGGATTAAACGTGTAGGATCCCCTATACGGTAGGGGCGAAGTGCTTTGGTGAGGCCAACGGTTGCTGCTTGGGACTGGCGATCGCGGCTGGAAAATTGGGCGCTATCTTCTCGCCCGATTTCATCCACTATGGGGCAGTGGCTAAGGGGTAAAACTGTGGGATAGACAATTGCTGTGGCTGGTACTTCGCGACTCCGCCGACACCAGAACAATCCTACAGGTGCGGCTGTTCTCACCTGAACTGCGTGCCATCGGTAAATACCCCGCCGCTCGGTCGGTTGCTCGTATACCCAGTTATGGGTGCTATAGGGGGGGATGTTTTCTATAGCCGTTTGCACGGGTTTGCCCAAGACGTAGGGCAGGACATCTTGTATTTGCAGCAGGGTTTTGGGCTGGTTGGTGGAATTTTCGATTTCGATTTCAACGGTCAGCTTGTCGCCTGCGGTGACGGGTAGGATGGAGTGACGGCGTACCGTGAGGTTGCGGAGGCTGCGAACTGGCAGAACCGCTGCAATTCCTAGAAGGGCAAAAGTGATGCCGCCGAGGGCATAGAGCCAGCCAACCATTGTATTAACTGCGGCTGCAATAAAACATACGGCGATCGCTCCTAAAAGCCAGCCCGCGTATGCTGGCGTACAAGCGCGAGTTTCTAGCCAATCAGCAATGCGATTAAAGATGCTCATAAAACTTGATAGTACCCCTGTATACCCTTCAGCACCTTAACAAAACTACCCCCGCCAAACCATGAGCAATTCTATCAACGGATAGTTATTGTTAAAATCAAGTGAATTCACGCATGATTCTAGACAAACTTTTCATCATCCGGGCAAGTAGACTGTGTTATTACTAATTCATTACTGAATAGCCATCCGTTGCAGTTAACCAGGGGTTTAGGAAAAGAGGGACAAAATGGATAAAATAAACGCCGCCACACCGCTTCAGGCTCAGGCTCATCCTTCTAATAGACCGCCAATGCCGCCCCCGCCGCCGCAAGCGCAGCAAAGGCAACAACCAACTGCCACCCCCGCAACTTCGATTAAGCAGATGGTTAAAGATGCCTTTACTGCAAAGGCATCTGACATTCATATTCGAGTTGGACAGGTTCCCAGGTTTCGGATTCGGGGTCAGATGACAACGGCTGAAAGTCAGCCGAAAACCACGCCAGAAATCTTTGAATATTATTTGCACGAGATTCTGACGCCAATTCAAAGAAAAAACTTTGCAGAAACCAAGGAACTGGATACGGCGATATTTTATCCCGGCTTCGTGCGTTGCCGGGTGAATTGTTTTGACTCCCTGACGGGCGGCGCGATGGTGCTGCGGTTGATCAGCCTGAACATCCCTAGTATTGATGATTTGGCGTTACCGCAAGTGCTAAAAGAAATTATTAGCAAGCCCCAAGGACTAATTTTAGTCACAGGTCCAACGGGTTCGGGTAAATCAACGACGATGGCAGCGATGATTCGTCATCTAAACGAGAACGTATCAAAGCACATCGTTACGATTGAAGACCCGATTGAATTCGTTCACAGCTCGCAACAATGCTTGGTTAGCCAGCGGGAAGTAGGTTTGCACACGCGGGAATTTCATGATGCGCTACGGGCAGTGTTGCGGGAAGATCCTGACGTAATTCTGATTGGGGAAATGCGCGATCGCATCACCATTAATACAGCCCTGCAAGCCGCCCAAACCGGACACTTGGTTTTAGGTACTCTACACACCCGTAGCGCCATCAACTCAATAAACCGCTTGTTGAATATGTACAGCGCAGACGAACAAGACGTCATGCGGATACAGATCACCGATTCCCTAGTGGCTGTAGTTGCACAACTGCTGCTACCAACTACGGATAGTCGGCGCGTAGCAGTCCATGACATCTTAGTTAATACACCTGCTATGCGCGAGTACTTGCTCAAGGGTAACGAGGATGAAGCATTCCGGATGATGGAAAGCGACACCCACGAGGGCATGCAGATTATGAACCAAGCGCTGTACGAACTACTGCTCGCTGGTAGGATCACCATTGAGGAAGCTGAAAAAGCATCCCTCGATCCAAGCGACCTGGATCGCCGCATTCGCACCGGAGGAATTGACGCCGCTGGCTCGGCGCGGGACTGGATGATGTAATATCAATTGCTCGTTGTTCATCAATGGTCAAGAGTTGCTAATTAGGCATAGAAATAGTGCAACTCAACCCTCCCTCTAAGGACTAAACATAACGGGGATTAGGAAATACTTCCAGTCCCCATTTTCTTTATGTAGGAACGCACCTCACGAGGCTGCGTCAGAATAGAAAGTAAGTTCTAAGTTAGACGACTTGAGTTTCTCCTCTTATGAGACTTGAACGCTTGCTGGTGTCTGCTTTTTCTACTTGTTTGATGTGCGTTCCTCTGGCAGTCAGCGTTCCTATTAAACCTGCACTCGCCCAATTTAGGGGTGAAGAACAGATAGGCATCGATGTCTACAAAATCGTTAGCCCTGCTGTTGTCACCATTAGCGTAGGTGAAGGTATAGGTTCTGGCAGTATTATTAGCCCTGAAGGGCTTGTTATAACTAATTTCCACGTTGTTCGGGCAGCTAGAGGCGGTCAAGTTGCCGTAAGAACAAGCAATGGCAAACGTTACGCAGGCCAGGTAATAGGGGCTGATCCGAATAATGATTTGGCTCTGGTGCGAATGGCAACGCAAGAGCGTTTTCCTACCGTGCGTCTGGCAAATTCGGCTGGCATTCAGGTAGGCCAACGGGTTTATGCTATTGGCAGTCCCTTCGGATTGTCGGGAACGTTTACCACAGGCATTCTTAGTCGCGTCGGTCGCAATGGAGATTTGCAAACGGATGCAGCAATCAATCCAGGTAATTCGGGCGGTCCGCTATTAAATTCACGCGGGGAATTGATTGGCGTAAACAAGGCTATTTTAAGCGCTGGAGGACAGGGAAATATTGGGATTGGGTTTGCTACAAGTGCGGTTATTGCTAGAGATTTTATTCAACAAAACCGTAACCGAAAAATCCCCGATTCAATAGCTATGCGTCGAGCGCCTTCGGGGCCACGCTTGGGGGTTAGTGTTGATTCTGGGAGCATGGTGATTGTAAACATAGAACCAGGTTCAATTGCTGCGAACTTGGGATTTCGACCCGGAGATCAGCTAGTAGCTATCAATGGTCGGCGTCTAACAAGTGTTGACCAATTGCAGGCGTTTTTGGAAACACGTCCGAGTTCAGCTATTTTTACTGTGGCTCGAAATCGCCGCTTAGGAAATGTTCGCGTGCGGTTTTAAAACTAGCAAAAGCGTGGAGCGTCCCAGCAGGCAAAGGATAAAGGCAAAAGTCAAAAAAAAGAATTTGTAGCCGTTTTTAGCCGCAATAATTAGCAGCGCTTTGATGTGCCCTTAAGCCTGGAAGTGCTTAAATTTTGCGAACAGCGGAGCCAAATATAATTTGATATTTAATTTGCCATACTCAAATAAAAAAGCCCGCATATGCGGGCTTTTTTAATATACAAGTTTCAACCTGCGCGATGCACGGGTTTAACGCTTGGCTAGCTTCTTCGTGACTTTCCGCAGACGAATTGACTTAGGCGTAACTTCCACCAATTCATCGGGGCCGATGTATTCCAAAGCACGCTCCAAACTCATATCTACTGGGGCTTGCAACTGCACCAACTCTTCACCGCCAGAGGCGCGGTGGTTTGTCAGCTGTTTGGCCTTGCAGAGGTTGAGTTCCAAGTCTTGAGGACGGTTGTTTTCGCCCACAATCATCCCCCTGTAAATCTTCGTACCAGGGGTAATAAAGAATACACCCCGGTCTTCAGCATTTTGGAGTGCGTAGTAGGTAGCGACTCCCTCTTCAAAGGAAATCAACACACCGTTGCGACGCGCTGAAATATCTCCGCTGAGGGGGCGATAGTCGAGGAAGCTGTGGTTCATAATCCCGTCGCCCCTTGTCAGTCGCATGAATTCACCCCGGAATCCCACCAAGCCACGCGCCGGAATTACAAATTCTAACTGGGTGCGACCGTTGCTGCCAATTAGCATATCCTGCATTTCGCCTTTGCGCTGCCCCAAACGTTCGATACAGCTACCTGCTGCATCTTGGGGAACATCGAGTACCAAGCACTCGAAGGGTTCGCAGGGTTGACCGCTGACTTCGCGGTAGATAACTTGTGGCTGAGATACCTGAAACTCATAGCCTTCGCGGCGCATGTTTTCAATTAGGATACCCAGGTGCAATTCACCGCGTCCTGAGACGAGGAATTTATCGGGGGAGTCGGTTTCTTCGACGCGCAAGGCGACGTTGGTTTCTAGTTCGCGGAACAAGCGATCGCGCACTTGTCTGGAAGTAACCAATGTCCCTTCCTGTCCGCAAAATGGCGAATCGTTGACGCTGAAGGTCATCTGCAAAGTGGGTTCATCCACTTTAATCAGCGGCAATGCTTGGGGTTCATCTGGACAAGTAATCGTCTCGCCAATGTTGGCATCAGCAAAGCCCGCTACTGCCACAATATTCCCCGCCGAAGCTTCTTGCAACTCAATGCGCTTCAGGCCTTCAAAGCCCATCAACTTACTAACTTTGGTCTTAACAATCGCGCCGCTTTCAGTCACCAAAGCAGCTTGTTGCCCAGCTTTGATAGTGCCGTTGTGGATTCTACCAATTACAATCCGCCCCACGTACTCAGAATAATCCAAGGTTGTGACTTGCAGTTGCAGCGGCTTGTTGGGGTCGCCGACTGGTGGTGGTACGTGGCGGAGAATTGCCTCAAACAGAGGCTGCATATCTGTCGCCTCACCCTCCAATTCTGCTTTAGCATAACCTGCTAAACCGGAGGCAAATAAATAGGGAAAGTCGCACTGATCTTCGTCTGCGCCTAGTTCTAGGAACAGATCCAAGACTTTATCTATAGCCTTGTAGGGTTCTGCTTGGGGACGGTCGATTTTATTGACGACTACGATAGGACGCAATCCCTTTTCTAGGGCTTTTTTCAGCACAAATCGCGTCTGAGGCATGGGGCCTTCGTTGGCATCTACAATTAGCAGACAGCCATCAACCATGCCCAACACCCGTTCGACTTCGCCGCCAAAATCGGCGTGTCCGGGGGTATCTACAATATTTACCAGCGTTTCTTTGTAGCGAACGGCTGTGTTTTTAGACAGAATTGTAATGCCCCGCTCCCGCTCAATGGCGTTGGAGTCCATAACGCAATCTGGAACTTCTTCCCCTTCGCGGAAGATGCCGGATTGTTTGAGAAGGGCATCAACGAGGGTGGTTTTACCGTGATCGACGTGGGCAATAATCGCAACGTTGCGGATCGGGAGGGACATAAAGACTGAGGTCTGAGTTTTTATACTGGGTGGGGGGATTCAATAACAGAATTTTTGCCAGAGTCTTAAGTCTGTAAAGAATCCTTAATAATTTTAGCTTATTATCAACGCTCTTGGGGCAGATAACGATCGCGATCGCATGCTAAAAAATAAATTTTAGCTTTGCTAGCAACTAGCATCATGTCTACGAAAAATTCACCATAGTAGTTCGCGTTCTTTTATGGTGGCGGAATTGCTACTCTTGGGCTGAGAATCTTAAGCTATAAAATTCAGCAGTCTGGGATGCTTAATGCTGCTGAGTTTAAAAATGTGCAAATGCGTATTTCTCGGCTGCATAAAAGCTAGCTAGTCTTTGTAGGCATGTGTTGGATAGCCCAAATTTGATCGCCGTTACCAGTCCTTTCCATCTGTACATTTCTTCTATGGTGCGCGATCGCCTAAACATCAAAGCATAGAACCCTACCCAAAATTCTGGCGCTTTGTGTCCGTTCTGTTTCCAGCGCTTGCGCCACGCAACCATATCTTTACCTTTGGGGGGCGCTACTTCTAATATTGGTGGAATGTCGGCGTAGCTGACAAATGTAGTTAGTCCTTCTGCTACAACTAACAGCACGTAACGCCAGAAGCGTATTTCCCGAATCTGTTCTATCTTTACCTTCAGGTGTAAAGCGATCGCGTCAGCTGTAACAAACCTCGACAGTTCGGGCAGTACTTCCGATTCATAGATAAATTTTGGTAACATAGTAGGTGCATCCCACTTTATGGGACTTTTTGTTTTACTAAGCGATCGCCCTACAGTTTTCCACGCCGTTGGGCGATCGCTTTTTAACTTATATACTAGATTAGTTGTTATATCAACTGTATGTCAAGAGGCGGATTGGTCAGGTTGCGAATTAAAGAGTTTGCCGCTAAAGAGGGGTGGACGCTTAAGGAAGTTTCCGATCGTTCAGGAGTCCCCTACGGCACGGTGAAAACTTACGCAGTTTCTTCGGGAATGGCGATGGCTGATGTTAGTGCATTATGCAAGTTGGCTCGTGCGTTTGATGTATTAATTGAAGACTTGGTTGAAGTTATTAGGGAGTAACAGCATGCATAATGGCGATCGCTCAGGTAGTTAGGAAAATCGCCAGCTCCCGCAGTACCCTTGATTGATAGATAAATTTTGGTAACATAGTAGGTGCATCCCACTTTATGGGACTTTTGTTTTACTAAGCGTTCGTCCACTGGTCTGCTAAACTGAAGGGCGATCGCTTTTCAATATCTAAAATATTTTAGTTTAAATTTAAACTCTATGTCAAGATCGGAATTAGTAAAATTGCGGATTAGAGAGTTTGCCGCTAAAGAAGGCTGGACGCTAAAGGAGCTTTCAGAACGTTCCGGGGTGTCGTACAGCACGATAAAAACTTATGCAGTTTCACAGGGAATGGTGATGGCTGACTTAGCAGCGCTACGCAAGTTAGCTCGCACGTTTGATGTGTTAATTGAAGATTTGTTAGAAGCGGTGGAAGAGTAGAAATTAGTCGGCGATCGCGCCTGAAGCGGGGAGTATTTCAGACTGTATAAAAATTCAGTTAAGCATCAGGAATTATTGTACTGAATGCAAGTATGTCGCACGCTAAAATTATTACCGAACTTACTCCCGAACAAGAAGCGTTGATTCCAGTTTATCGGGAAAAATGGAGAGAGATGGCTATCGCCTATCGCTTCGCTACCGCCCTCTCTACAGAACCAATAGCTCGTCAAAAAGCCAAAGAAGCATTAATTTTAGTTATTTTTCAGGCTATAACCAAAATAAACTTAAGCCTCTTTAGAAACAAGTATTATGACATTGAATCCAAGCATAGAAGAAATTAAAGCCGCCATCTTCTATCTGGCAGTCTCGGAAATTGTTGCGCTAATGGCAGATATTGAAGAAAGAGTTGAGACAGCTAGAATGATGCAACTAGCAGAGACAGGATTTCAGGAGTGGAACGATCGCGAGGAAGATATCTACAATTTAAAACTTGCTTGAGGGGATGGACATCAATAAGATTTTAGTAGCGATGTCGGAGATAATTGTGCCCTCAGCAGCGATCGCCGCTGAGATTTGGGGCTAAAATGCGATCGCGCTGGGCATACCCAAGTTGCTTCCTTCAGACTGTGGCACAATTAACGCTAGCCTCTCAAATTCGCGAACAATGGCTTGGGAAACTGGGCAAAATTTACACGGTGGTAGGTACATCATTGAAACGCCTCTAGGCGTTGGTGGTGTTGGCATCACCTATCTAGCCAGGGATAGAAAAGGCAATCGAGTTGTCATCAAGACACTGAAAGACGAAGTGCTGGACAATCCAGAAATGTCATCGTTTCGGGAGAAATTTCAGCAAGATTTCCGAGATGAGGCGTTACGTCTAGCCTTGTGCAGACACCCCCATATCGTGCAGATTGACAACGCATTCCATGTAGGCTCGCTACCCTGCATGGCGATGGAATATATTGAAGGCGAAGATTTATGGAAGCGCGTTAACAAGTTGGGCGTGCTGACAGAATTAGAAGCATTACACTACATACATCAGATTGGCGAAGCGCTGACAATAGTACACGATAAAGGCTTGCTGCATCGAGATGTCAAACCGCACAACATCCTGGTGCGATTGGATAAATCAGAAGCAGTTTTGATTGATTTTGGTATTGCACGGGAGTTTATTCCGGATCTTACCCAGCTTCACACCCAAGCACTAACGCACGGCTTTGCACCCATCGAACAGTATGCAGAAGAAGCGAAGCGGGGAGAATATACAGATGTGTATGCGCTAGCAGCAACACTGTATCATTTGCTAACAAGAAAAGTGCCGACTCCTGCATTTGCGAGAGCTGCTAAAGTTCAGCTTGATGCACCGAATAAAATCAATCCTAATATTAGCGATCGCGTAAATCAGGCAATTCTCAAAGGCATGGAGTTTGAAGCCGAGAATCGCCCTCAGTCAGTACAAGAATGGTTGCAATTATTAGAATTAGAAGCAAGCAGCCTTGAAGAAGAAGGCGATACTTTACCTCTACCAACTATTGAACCACCACCAACGACGCAAATTACTTGTTTCCCCCCAACAGTTGTCACTAAAAAAGTTAACGCTGACGATCTTAATTCAGAGGTAGGGATAGATTACTCTACACTGCAAGATTTACTAGCAGCTGGCAAGTGGGAAGAAGCAGATTTAGAAACTGCTGCTGTCATGCTGAAAGTAGCCAGGAGGGAAAAAGCAGGCTGGCTAGATTGCGAACACATGGAGAATTTTCCTGCTGAAGATTTAAGCACGATCGATCGCTTGTGGGTGAAATATAGCAACGGACGCTATGGCTTTAGCGTACAAAAATGCATCTATGAAGCGTGTGGAAAAGATTATGTTTTATTTGGCGATCGCGTCGGCTGGCGATTTAAAGGAAAT
The DNA here is from genome assembly GCF_014695585.1 of Microcoleus sp. FACHB-831. Taxonomy (NCBI): domain Bacteria; kingdom Bacillati; phylum Cyanobacteriota; class Cyanophyceae; order Oscillatoriales; family Microcoleaceae; genus Microcoleus; species Microcoleus sp. FACHB-831. Next base: position 67,045 of record NZ_JACJON010000036.1, read on the forward strand.
TGGCTGTGGTGGAACGAGCTAACTTTCACATCTTATGCTCCCCCAGGACATCTTCCCGGTTGGCGGGTTGGCGGTTCCGGAGGTGTTTGGGGATGCTTTGTTACTGGTAGCGGTTTTCTACTTTCGCGACAAGATTTATAGGTTTTTGGTAATAGGTAATAGAGATTGCTCCGCTATTGTTAGCAACACTTCGCGATTAATAATTACCCGGTTTCCATCCCTGATTTCCTATTATGCTGACACAACGGTTTACTGAAGCGCTTACTTATGCAACCGAACTACACGCGAAGCAAATTCGTAAGGGTTCGGGAGTTCCTTATATATCTCATTTGTTAGGAGTGGCTAGTATAGCGCTGGAACATGGAGCAAATGAAGATGAGGCGATCGCTGCTCTACTTCATGATGCCATTGAAGACCAAGGCGGTGCAGCAACAAGAGAAGAAATTTGCCGCAGATTTGGCGATGTAGTGACAGAAATTGTCGATGGCTGCACCGATACGGACATTACACCAAAACCACCTTGGCGACAGCGCAAAGAAACTTATATCGCACACATTCCGACTGCTTCAGCTTCAGTACGTCTTGTTTCGTGTGCCGATAAATTGCACAACGCCCGTTCAATTCTTAATGATTATCGTATCTTGGGCGATTCACTTTGGGAACGCTTCAAAGGAGGGAAAGAAGGAACGCTTTGGTATTATCGCGCTATGGTAGAGGCATTTCGCATAGCGGGTTCTACGCCTCTAGTTGAAGAATTAGAGCGGGTGGTGGTAGAAGTAGAAAAATTAAGCAGCGATCGCCATTAATAACTAACAAATAAAGATTGTAGTGTCATTAATGCTTAAAACATAATGACACTACCGCTAGGGATACTATTCCCTGCGATCGCTATAATCTTCAGACGACGTAGGATCTAATTCCCAGCGGCTATCGTCACGCTGTTCTAAGATTTCATTGGTGCGAAGAAAGGCGCGATCGTCCATTTCCAACCCCACAGCTTTTTCCAATTCTTCAGTTACGTTTTGATCGGGAGTCGCAACGGTTCCACCAACTGCTTCATCCCCAACCGCATCTGCTTGTTCCCAAGCTGCATCAAGATCGCCGCCAGTAAGTGAAGGACTGGTGGATGTGTATAGCTCCAATTCATCCCGCAACATCTTGGAATCCCGATTATTTTGCGGCGCTTTAGGGACACCAGTTTCAACAGCAGTATTTTCCTGCGGCGGAGCCTCCTGGTTAAGTTCGTCGGCTTGCTTTTTAGTTTGTTGATCTGGTTTAGCGGCCATAATGGTTAATCCCTATTAGTATTTCCACATATGCAAAGTATCTAATTGGGAAGTAATGAGAAATCCTCAAATAGGTGGAAAAGGCTGGGGTTATTCAAGCAATTTTCTCATTTAATCAGGCATTATTAATTGCGACTTTATTTTACTTCACTATTTTTAATCTTCTTATAGCCTTTAGAGTGAATTACAGCTATAACTTTGGAGGTAAGTATAGCTATCAATATCTCTGTCTGTGGGTGAAAGCAGACCCTTGGAGCGAATGCATAGTCTTATGTTAAGAGGCTATTTGTGCGTCTGCTAGTGATTGCCAAATATTGCGCGATACACAAAAAAGCAGGCATCAACAGCAGCGATCGCGCCTTAAGTCTGTAAAGGTTCGTTTACAGCTAACCCCTGTGTCAACTATTTGGACACCAAGCCGTTTCCTAATGGGGTTTGATGACGAAGCAGGTAGATTGTTGCGTGTTTGTAGAACCAATGCAGGCCGTTTTAGGAGGGACAGATAGATTGAAATACGATCAGTTCATAAAACACGTTCGGACAGTTGCCCAGCGGACTTATCGTGAGGAGGCGGAGTGCGCCACGATAGCCACCTTGGAAACAATTAGAGACCGCATAGTTGGAGACGAAGCCAAAGACTTAGCTTCACAACTGCTAGCAGAACTGAAACAGTATTTGCACGGACGAGAGGGCGAAAACGGTAAATTCTTTTCTCTCGAAGAGTTAGTTAAGCGCGTAAGTGAGAAAGAAAAAATTCATATTCCGGCTGTATTCAGAGTTCTGCAACAAGCAATTACGCCAGGGAAGTTTGTCGATTTTAAGGCTAATTTTTCAGAGGATTACGCCGATATGTTCGCAGCTTTGAGCAAAGTTTAAAGCTGAATAGGAAAAACATATTTTAAAAAAGTTGATTAAGAGGAAAAATAATGGCACAATCTAACAATCAAGACACAAAAAAAAGAGTAGCCATTCTCATCGAGAACGGCGTTGAAGATGATGAGTTTCAAGTACCTTATAAAGGGCTACAAATGGCCGGAATTGAGGTAGTTGTACTCGGTTCTCGCACGAATGAAAACTATGCGGGCAAACAGGGCAAAGTGGCAATGAAAGCCGATGGCACGACAACAGAAGCGATCGCTTCTGATTTCGATGCTGTTATTATCCCAGGTGGCTATGCTCCAGACATGATGCGGACTAACCCAAATACAGTGCGTTTCGTACAAGAAGCAATGGAGCAAGGAAAAATCGTTGCTGCTGTTTGTCACGGCCCGCAAGTTTTAATTGAAGGCGATTTGCTAAGGGGCAAACAAGCCACAGGATTTATATCAATTCGCAAGGACATTATAAATGCTGGCGCTAACTATATAGATGAGCCATTAGTAGTTGATGGCAACCTGATAACTTCCCGTCAGCCTGGAGATTTAGCAATTTTCACTACAGCAATTCTCAGCCGTCTCGGTTATGGTGGGAAAGAAGTTGAAATGCCCCATGAGAGCGATGTTAGTGCTGAATGGTGGAAGCTAGCTAATACTTGGGGTGGGTCAACAAAGGGGGACATTGTTAAAGGTTTAAACACTGCACTTGCTGGTGAAAGATATTCGCGAGAAGCATTTACCAGCTATGCTGAAAAAACAACAGATGCGGAGTTGAAATCTTTTCTCCAAGACATGATTACCAACAAAGAGCAGCACATCCTCAAGTTGGAATCGCGGCTTAACTCTTTAGGCGAACAACCATCCATACCCGCCCAAAATGCTGATAAATATGCCAAGCTAAAAAATTCGCTACAGGGAACTGATGAAACATTCCTAATGCGTAGCACGCTAGGCGATTTACAGACGGGTATTGTAGACGTGAATAACCTGCGGAATAAATTCACAGATCCAGTAGCGACTGCAATTTTCAGTGAGATTGAAATCGATCTGTGCAAGTACGAACAGTGTCTAGCGCACCTTTATAAGGCGCGGTTAGGAGCAAAACCTGCCAAACCAACATCTGCTCCTGCTGTGAAAATGTAAGTTTGTAGCCCGGTATTACCGGGCTAATAATATGAGGTTTAAAGATGAGTAGAAGATTGGAAGGAAAAGTTGCCATTATCACTGGTGCTGGCACGGGAATTGGAGAAGCGATCGCGCACAAATTTGCTAAAGAAGGCGCTACTGTTATTGTCAGCGGTCTGCCCGACGATCCCATAAATAAGGTAGCAGAAGCGATTAAGCAATATGGCGGCCATGCTATGGCTTACGGGGGTGATGTGTCAGAAGAAACACACGCTCAAGCTTGTATAAAAGTTGCCATTGACTACTTTGGACGGCTGGACATCTTAGTAAATAATGCGGGTGTTTTCCTGGCGACTGCGGAAACTCAGGACTATCCGATAGACGTATTCGATCAAACAATTCGGATGAACATCCGTTCTGCGTTTTTGATGACCAAATACGCCCTGCCTTACCTGCAACAAACACGCGGTAATATTGTTTCTGCTGGCTCAGAAGCTGGTTTTAACGGACTTTCTCAGAACTCACCCTACGGCGGAACAAAAGGCTGGATGCATTCCTTTATGAAAGGAGTTGCTGTCGAGCAAGCAAAATATGGTATCCGCGCTAACTGCGTTTGTCCCGGTCCAATTGATACCGCTTGGACGCATAAAGAAACGGGGCCAATGGATTCCAAAATGGAGAAAATGCTGATTAATGCTACTCCAATGGCGCGACGCGGTACGCCGGAAGAAATGGCAAATGTTTATGCATTTATTGCCTCCGATGAAGCTAGTTATGTCACTGGTGCATTGTGGCTAGCTGATGGAGGTGTTACGGTTGCTAAAGGAGCAGTAGGCGAAGAAACACCGCAGAATCTCCGTAATGAACCGCAGGGGGAATTGCGTCTAGATCATGCTCAGGAAGGGTTAGAGAACAAAGATTTTCAAACAATTCGCTAAGGCGAAATTAGCCTAAAACTGCCTATTAACGCGATCGCTTGTTGGTCAGAGTTGGGATTAATAAAAATCTACTTTGCCGAACAGCGCCAATCATACAAATCCAAAATTCAGAATCCAAAATCGATATGACATCAACACCACAGGATAAAAGTAGCAATCAACCCAGTCAAAGCGGAAGTAGCAATGTCAGCGATGCCGAACGTTGGGCGTCGTTAATTGGTGGCGGCGCAATGGTGCTTTATGGTTTATCTCGCGGCTCTCTTCGTGGTGCTTTAACCGCGCTTGCAGGCGGAGGTTTAGCATATCACGGTGCGACTGGAGAAAAAAGTTTACCTGAAACTATAAAGGGCACAATACAGGACAAAGCGGGCATGAACCAAAGTATCAAAGTTGAAAAAACATTAACGATTAACAAGTCGCCAGAAGAACTTTATAACTTCTGGCACGACTTTGAGAACTTGCCCACATTTATGAAGCATCTCAAATCGGTGAAAGTTTACGATCAGAAGCGATCGCACTGGGTTGCAACTGCGCCGATGGGTGCTAGCGTCGAGTGGGATGCTGACATCATTAACGACCAACCAAACAAATTGATTGCGTGGGCTTCAGTTGAAGGCGCAGATGTTGATAACTCAGGTTTTGTGCGCTTTACACCAGCACCCGCAGATCGCGGTACTGAAGTAAAAGTTGTCATCGAATATAACCCCCCTGGCGGTGCAGTAACAGCAGCGATCGCCAAACTCTTCGGCGAAGAACCAGAACAGCAACTTGGAGACGATCTGCGCCGCTTCAAAATGCTCATGGAAGCTGGGGAAATTGCCACAACAGAAGGGCAACCCTCCGGTCGAAAGTAACAATTCCATTTCGCTTTAAGTTAGTAACAGATCCGCTTTAAACCCCCTCTCGTTCCCAGGCGCAGCCTGGGAATGTTGAGTGTTGGGGGAGCGTTATCTGGCGGCTTAAAGCAAAAACTTTATAATCCAAAATCCAAAATCTAAAATACAAAATCGAGATGAAAGCAGTTTGCTGGCACGGCGCTAACGATGTGAGGGTAGAAACGGTTCCAGATCCGAAAATACTCAACCCCCGCGATGCCATTCTTAAAATTACATCAACGGCAATTTGTGGTTCTGACTTACATATTTACGGCGGCTACATCCCTACAACGCAGCCTGGTGATATTATCGGTCACGAATTCATGGGGGAAATTGTCGAAGTTGGTAGCAAAGTAAAGAATTTACAAGTAGGCGATCGCGTAGTAGTTCCTTCCACAATCGGCTGCGGTCATTGCAACTACTGCTCCCGCGCTATGTGGTCGCTGTGCGATAACGCTAACCCCAACGCTTTCATACAAGAAGCATTGTTCGGGTTTCCTACATCAGCAATTTACGGTTACTCTCACGCATTCGGCGGTTATGCAGGCGCTCAAGCTGAATATGTGCGCGTACCTTTTGCCGATGTTGGTGTTGTCAAAGTCCCCAAAGACTTGCCCGACGAAAAGCTTTTATTCATCTCCGATGCCATCCCCACTGGTTACATGGGCGCGGAATTATGCGATATTCAACCAGGCGATACCGTAGCAGTTTGGGGCTGCGGTGCGGTCGGTCAATTTGCGATGATTAGCGCCTATATGATGGGTGCTGAAAAAGTTATAGCAATCGATCGCTTCCCAGAACGTCTGCAATTAGCTAAGGAATTTGCTAAAGCCGAAGTTATTAACTACGAAGAAGTTGATGCAGGCGAAGCGCTTAAAGAAATGACGGGCGGAAGAGGGCCAGATGCGTGTATTGATGCAGTCGGTTTAGAAGCGCACGGCGTTGGTTTGGAAGATATGTATGACCAAACAAAGCAGAAATTGCGCTTAGAAACAGACCGTCCCCACGTACTGCGGCAAATGATGGTTGCTTGTCGCAAAGGTGGCACGCTTTCTATCATGGGCGTTTACAGCGGCTTTGTTGACAAAATGCCTTTTGGTGCAGCCTTTAATAAAGGGTTGACATTCAGAATGGGTCAAATGCACGGGCAGAAATATATGCACAAGTTGCTGGATTTAGTTTTGGATGGAAAACTCGATCCCTCGCAGGTTGTTACTCATCAATTACCCTTAGAAGAAGCCGCGCACGGGTACAAAATTTTTCAACAAAAACAAGATAAATGCATCAAAGTTGTACTCAAACCATGATGCATTTTAGATTTTGCCCTTGAGGAGAAACTCCGCAGGGGCTGTTTTGGACGGAATTAGCAACTAAACTTAAGGAGAACAATTTAATGAGAGCACTTTGCTGGCATGGGGCGAATGATGTACGGGTTGATACAGTACCAGATCCAAAAATACTCAACCCCCGCGATGCAATTATCAAAATTACTTCAACGGCAATTTGTGGCTCGGATTTGCATATTTACGATGGCTTCATCCCCTCAATGCAATCAGGCGATATCCTCGGCCATGAATTCATGGGTGAAGTTGTTGAATTAGGCAGTTCAGTTAAGAATGTAAAAGTGGGCGATCGCGTTGTCGTTCCCTTCACAATTTCTTGCGGTAGTTGCTTCTTCTGCAATCGCGATTTATGGTCGCTATGCGATAACTCCAACCCCAACGGTTGGATGGCTGAAAAACTTTACGGTCATTCACCATCAGGGTTGTTTGGTTACTCCCACTTGTTCGGCGGTTACGCAGGCGGTCAAGCAGAATATGCCCGCGTACCATTTGCAGATGTCGGTTTGTTCAAAATTCCAGATGGATTGACAGACGATCAAGTATTGTTTCTAACTGACATTTTTCCCACCGGATATATGGCAGCAGAAAACTGCAATATTAAACCCGGCGATACAGTAGCAGTTTGGGGTTGCGGGCCAGTAGGACAGTTCGCTATTAAGAGTGCATTCATGCTAGGCGCACACCGCGTTATTGCTATCGATCGCATTCCCGAACGCTTGCAAATGGCTAAGGAACAATGCGGCGCGGAAGTCCTCAACTATGAAGAAATTGAGGTTGGTGAAGCACTCAAAGAAATGACTGGCGGACGCGGGCCAGATTCTTGTCTTGATGCAGTCGGAATGGAAGCGCACGGCACGGATGCTATGGCGTTTTACGACAAGGTAAAGCAAGCAGTGCGTTTAGAAACAGACAGACCTACAGCATTGCGGCAATTAATGGTTGCTTGTGGTAAAGGCGGTCATGTATCTTTAGCGGGTGTTTATGGTGGCTTCCTGGATAAGATTCCTATGGGTGCAGCTTTTAATAAAGGCTTGACATTCAAGATGGGACAAACGCACGTTCATCGATACTTGCAACCGTTACTCGATCGCATTCAAAACGGTGAAATCGATCCTTCCTTTGTGATTACTCACAAACTCAGCTTGGAAGAAGCACCGCACGGTTACGAGATTTTTAAGAACAAAAAGGAAAACTGCATTAAGGTTGTTCTTAAACCCTAAAGTTAACCTATCAACAAGGTAGCCCGGCAGTGCCGGGCTACTATTACAAAATGCCAAATCGATATGAAAGCAGTTTGCTGGTTTGGCAATAACGGGTGATACGGGGAAACGGTTCCCGATCCAATATGTCTATAATGGCTTCGTTCCCATAACGAAACCTGTTGACATTATCGGTCAAGATTTCATAAGGAAAGTGGTCGAACTTGGTTGCAAAGTGAGTATGTATATCACTCACTCCCTAAGTCTAGAATACGTGCTGCAAGCCTACGAGATGTTTAAGCACAAACAAAACGACTGCATCAAGGTTGATACTGAAACGGTCAACTATTTTCGATTGAATTTGCAATCTAAAAGTTGACCTACTAATAAATGCAAAAGGAGACAAATATGGCTGATACAACTGTAATGAAAGTAGATTCTAACCATTCTCCCAAGGGTGAATTGGGTCAGAAGTATCTCGCGTCAGGGAAAACTGTTTCCATGCGCCTTTGGGAAGACGAGGAACCAGACGAACCTAAAGAACCAGCAGCGCGGGATTATGAAACTGTTGGTTACGTTATCAAAGGTCGTGCCGAGTTGCACAGTGAGGGTCAAGTAATTTTGCTAGAACCTGGCAACTCTTGGACAGTACCAAAAGGCGCATCTCACACATACAAAATCCTGGAAACTTTTACGGCAGTTGAGGCAACATCTCCACCCGCCCAAGTTCACGGACGCGACGAGAATTAAGCTGCCGTTTTCAAACTAGGCTGTAAGCAATAATACTTGAAAACCCCGTTTTATTAAATAAAACGGGGTTTTTTATTAGGGCGATCGCGGCAGCTATATCTAGAATCTAAAAATTTACTATTTCATCAGCAAATAGATACCGTTCCCTAAGTCAATAGGCACAAAATATAGGTTGAAAGCACTCCTACTACAGGCTGAGGTATGTTCTTGATTTAAACAGTTAGCTAGGAAGAGGATGAAGATTACTCAAATGAAAAAAAAAGATTTGCTACATTTGAGAACTTCAGAAAACCAAATTTAATTTAAGGAAATTTCAATGTTTTATCACAAAAAGCCACTGCAATACTTTACTCCCCCGGAGAGTCCCGATCCAGTCTACGCCAAAAAAATTCAAGAACTCATCGGCGGTACTTTTGGTGAAATGACCGTAATGATGCAGTACTTATTTCAGGGTTGGAACTGTCGCGGCCCTGCCAAGTATAAGGATATGCTGCTTGATGTAGGTACTGAAGAAATCGGGCATATCGAAATGCTGGCGACAATGATTGCCCATTTGCTCGATAAAGCGCCGATAAAAATGCAAGAAGATGGCGCTAAAGATCCGATTGTTGGTGCAGTAATGGGTGGCTCAAATCCGCGAGATGTGATTGCAGCGGCGATGAACCCACAGCACGCAATTGTATCTGGTTTAGGTGCTACTGCTAGCGATAGCGTTGGCTATCCTTGGAACGGTCGTTTCATCGTCGCCAGCGGCAATTTGTTGGCAGATTTCCGTTCTAATCTGCATGCTGAATCGCAGGGAAGATTGCAAGCAGTGCGAATGTATGAAATGTCAAACGATCCTGGGGTGAAAGATACCCTCAGTTTTATGATCGCCCGCGACACCATGCACCAAAATTTGTGGTTAGCTGCCATTGAAGATCTGCAAGATTCAGGACTAGAAGACACTCCAGTTCCATCTTCCTTCCCACAAGAATTGGAGAAGCAGGAGTTTTCTTATCAGTTCTGGAATCACTCTGAGGGAACTGATAGTGCCGAAGGTCGTTGGGCTAAGGGCAAATCGATAGATGGTAAGGGTGAGTTTGAGTATGTGGCGAATCCCCAACCGTTAGGGCCAGAACCACAACCACCGCAGCCAGATCCGCGCTTGCACGGCACGGCTAAAACCCCGCAACCTCCTACCACTGATAAACCGAATTTAATCGAGCGCATCGGTGATATGCTTACTGGCGACAATGAGTAAAGTTGCCTGTCATAAAGCCTGAGCAAGATTAATATATCAAACCGACTGCAATGCAGTCGGTTTGTCATTTTTACTATCGCGATCGCAGGAAATTTAAGCTTTTCCAGATTTAATTAATCTATAGGCACTGGCCAAAAAATTTAAGGGTAGCTTTTCTTTATTTTGCTTTTAGATCCTTCGCTGCTATGGACGCTTTGCGCTTTTAACGTAGCTTTAGTGCGATCGCTCTCTTAAAGCTACAAAATCTCAAGTTTTATTCAAATATTCCAGCTTAGAGAAAAAGTTAGAATTTTTTTGGTTTCCTCTGCGTTCCTTGGGAATTTTTACGCAGTAAAATTACTCATTGGCTGAATTACTCAAAATTTCAGTCCCGGGATAGGTGAATAGAAACCTTAATAGCTGGGACTGTAAGAAAAGTGCTTAAAGACTAATCAACAACCATGTCCCAGAGCTGTCCGGAGCTGAGATTCGATAGAGACGCTCCCAGAATGGAAGATAAGACAAAAAGTGAACTCATCGATGAATTAGTGGCATTGCGCCAACGTGTTGCCTCATTGGAAAAACTAGAAATCCAATATCAGCAATCAGAGCAGGCTTTGCGAGGAAGCGAAGAACGCTTCCTCTTGTTGCTGGAAAACGTTAAGGACTACGCAATTTTCTTCCTCGACCCGGAGGGAACTATTATTCGCTGGGGCGCAGGCGCAGAAGAAATTTTAGGCTATCAGGAAGCAGAAATTCTGGGCAAATCTGGCTCAATTATTTTTACACCTGAAGACATAGAGCGCGGCGATGACCGCAAAGAACGAATAAAGGCACTTACAGAAGGTCGGGCTGAGAACGAACGCTGGCACGTCCGTAAAGACGGCAGACGTTTCTGGGGTAGTGGTATTGTCACCGCATTGCGAGATGAGAGCGGACAACTGCAAGGCTTGACGAAAATCATGCGCGACTTGACCAGTCGCAAACTAGCTGAAGACGAACGCGCCCAGTTTCTAGCGAGCGAACAGGAAGCACGCGCCCAGGCTGAGTCAGCAAACCGGATGAAAGACGAGTTTCTGGCAACGCTCTCTCACGAACTGCGATCGCCCCTGAATGCGATGCTGGGGTGGACGAGTCTTCTCCGCACTCGAAAATTTGACGCAGCTACTACGGCTCGTGCTATCGAAACCATCGAACGAAATGCACGCGCACAAGCACAGCTAATTGAGGATCTTCTCGATGTCTCGCGGATTATTAGAGGTCAACTCCGCCTAAAAGTTCGCTCAACGGAACTGCTGCCAGTTATTGAATCAGCTATAGATACTGTACGTCCAGCGGCTGATGCCAAAAGCATTCAACTACAGTCACTTATTGACCCCACAGTAGGTTCAGTTTTAGGAGATCCAGACCGCTTGCAACAGGTAGTATGGAACCTACTGACAAACGCGATCAAGTTCACGCCCAAGGGCGGAAGCGTTCAAGTCTGCCTGCAACACAATAACTCTCAAGTTGAAATTATAGTCAGCGATACGGGTCAGGGGATTAAGGCTGACTTTCTACCTTATGTCTTCGACCGCTTTCGCCAAGCTGATAACTCGGTTAGCAGATCTTACAGCGGACTTGGACTCGGATTAGCGATCGTGCGCCACTTGGTTGAACTGCACGGAGGAGCTGTTCGTGTCGAGAGTCCGGGTGAAGCACAGGGGTCAACGTTTATCGTGAGTTTGCCGCTGATGGCTGTCCGTTTGCCCGTAAGCGATGCCGAGAATCTACCATCAGCTGGGGGAGAAGTCCCATTCAGCTGCGGAACAGGACTTAATGGTTTGCGTATACTTGTTGTTGATGACGATGCTGACACGCGCGAGATTCTGGTGAGGATACTGGAAACGTGCGGAGCCGAAGTGATGGCTGTAAGTTCAGCACCGGAAGCGATCGCAGCACTCGAAGAGTTGAAGCCGGATGTACTCGTCAGCGATATCGGTTTGCCACAGCAAGATGGCTATGCTCTAATTCGCAGCGTAAGGCTGCTAGAAACGGAACAAGGAAAAATTCCTGCTGTAGCGCTGACAGCGTATGCCAGAGGAGAAGACCGCGAAGCAGCTCTTTCAGCAGGTTTCCAATCCCATTTAGCTAAACCAGTTGAGCCTAGTGAGTTGGTTGCGGTTGTAATATCTGTTGCAAGACGCAATAGAAATATCTAAATTTATAGCCATCAGGGTAGCATTTTTGACCCTCACCTTAAGAAGAGAGAAATGGATTTTACACCTGAATTAAGCAACGCCGTAAAATTTTCCCAATCCAAAATCGTCTTAGCTCCTGAAGTTGCGTCCAGCAAGGCTAGCAACTACTATTGCTAACTCGCTGGGATCGACTGGCTTAGGAATGTGTATTTGAAAGCCTGCTGAGAGTGCAGCAGTTCGATCCTCAGCTCTAGCATATGCCGTCAGCGCCGCAGCCGGAATTCTCCCTCCGCGCTCCGGCGATCGCGCTCTCACTTTACGCATCAGCGAGTAGCCATCTTCTCCTGGCATTCCAATATCGCTCACCAATACATCTGGCTTAAATAGTTCAAGTGTTGTAATTGCCTCGATAGCAGATGCAACTGCTGTAACTTCAGCGCCGCACTCTTGCAGCACTAAACTGAGATATTCACGACTATCAACCTCATCATCAACAATTAACACCCGCAAGCCCTCAAGGGGAGGATAATTATCAATTGCGATCGCGCCTTCTGCTGTTTGGGACATCTCTTTCGAGTCCCTTCCTTTAGTCGGTATAGACATCAGCGGTAGCTTTACGGTAAAAGTTGCCCCCAACTCTTCTCCCGGACTATCTGCAAAAACAGTACCGCCATGCAGTTCTACCAGATGACGCACGATTGCTAAACCAAGCCCAAGACCACCGTGCTTTCTAGTAGTTGAGGCATCAGCTTGGCGGAAGTAATCAAAAACATAAGGTAGAAAATCAGCTCTTATGCCTTTACCCGAATCGTTAACTTGGATTTGAGCATGAGAATTATCGCGTGAAAGTCTAATGACTACAACACCACCATTAGTTGTGAACTTGATCGCATTTGAGAGCAGATTCCATACTACTTGTTGCAAGCGGTTGCGATCGCCCGAAACTAGCCCAACTGTGGAATCAACCAAACACTTAATTTCAATTGACTTAGCTTCAGCCGCCAGACGCACCGTGTCAATTGCTGCCTCAATAGTCGATACTAAGTTGACAGGACTTACATTAAGGCTGATTTTTCCCTGAATGATCCGCGAGACATCCAAAAGATCGTCAATTAACTGTATCTGCACCTTAGCATTGCGCTCGATTACCTCAATTGCCTTCGCCGTAGTTGCTGGGTCAAACTTTCGGCTTCGGAGTAATTGAGTCCAACCAAGAATGGGATTGAGGGGCGATCGCAACTCGTGAGAAAGAACTGCTAAAAACTCATCCTTAATCCTATTTGCCCCAGCTAATTCATCAGCCTGTTGCCTTAGCCTATTTTCTAATTGCTTGCGCTCGGTTAAGTCTAAGACAAAACTAACGCCATGCTCAACAGATCCCTCAAACATCACGCCCCCCAACAGCACTGGGATGCGATTGCCATCTTTGCAGATATATTCTTTTTCTAGGGGAGGAGCCGAACCACGCTGCTTCATCTGGGCGAGCGACTGTTCGCTCCATTGCCGCTGTTCAATTGGGGTCATTTCTTTCCAGTTCAATTTCCCAGCCTGCAACTCTTCTTGCGTGTAGCCCACCATCCGCAAAAAGGCATCGTTGGCATCGGTAATTTGACCGCTGACATCCCAGAAAATGCAGCCAATTATATTAGATTCAACCAAGCGTCTAAACCGCGATTCGCTCTCTTTTAAAGATGCTATTAATCGAGTTGTTTCCGCTTCAGCCTGTTTGCGCTCTCTGCGTTCCTTAGCTTCGCGCAACGCCCGATGTACTGATGGCACAAGTCGATCTAGCCCTTGTTTTAGCACGTAGTCTGTAGCACCGCTTTTTAAAGTTTCGATCGCCAGTACCTCGCCTAAAGCACCAGAAACGAAAATAAACGGCACTTCTGGGCAAGTATTGCGGGCGATTTCCAGCGCAGAAAAACCATTGAACGAGGGCAGAGAAACATCTGAAAGAATTAGGTCAAACGAGTGTTGTTCTAGTGCTATCAGAAAGTCAGCGCGTGTTTCTACTCGCACCAACTCGCAGTTTATATCTCCAGCCGCCAAATTTGCCCCGATGAGTTCTGCATCTAGGAAGCTATCTTCGACCAGGAGAATACGCAGGACTTTCACTACATTTCCCACCTTTTATTTACTAGATATTGCGTGCGGAGGGCAAAGATCCAATCGGCGGCTGATTTACGACAGCCCAGAAAAGCCCTATTTCTTTGATAGAGTTAACAAATTCTTGGAAATGTACTGGCTTTACCACATAGGCATTCACGCCTAAATTGTAGCTACTAATGAGATCTTGCTCCTCCCGTGAAGAAGTCAGCATTACAACTGGGACTGGCTTCATGGCTGGATCGGATTTCAATTGTGCCAGAACTTCCAAACCATCAACTTTGGGTAATTTCAAATCTAGCAGTACTACGACAGGATTTCCTGCCATCCGCAGCTTAAACATTCCGCGTCGATAGAGATAATCTAGCGCTTCCTCGCCATCGCGCACTACTACAACTTCGTTAGCGAGATGGTTTTCTGCGAGCGCTGCTAGGGTTAACTCCACATCGTTAGGGCTATCTTCCACCAGTAAAATTCGTTTCAATTCCTGCATTCTCATTTCTTTTGGCAGTTCGATTTAATGTTGTAAGAAAATTAAGATTAACATTCGTATCGATCGCAGTTGCTAATTTAAATTCTTATCAAGGATTGAAGGTCAATTTTTGCATTCAATCCTCCTTTTCCAACATTTTTGGCAGGGAAAAGTAGAAGGTGGCGCCGCCCTCTACCGCTCCCTCTGCCCAGGTTCGACCCCCATGACGAGTGATAATTCGCCGGACGTTGGCTAGCCCGATGCCAGTACCCTCGAACTGTCGAGCGCTGTGCAAGCGTTGAAATACGCCAAATAGTTTGTGTGCGTAACGCATATCAAATCCTACGCCGTTATCGCGGATGAAGAAAGCGACTTCAGATTCATCAACAGTGCTGCCAATTTTAATTTCGGCGATCGCGCGCGTCCGCGTGTATTTGAGGGCATTTGCTATCAAATTTTGCAGTACTAGGCGTAACATGGCAAGGTCGCCTCTTACTTCTGGCAATTTTTCTATTTGCCATACAATAGTGCGCCCGTCGCTGTCTAGCTCAATATTCCTTTTCACTTCTTGCACCAGTTGATCCATATTTACATTTGTGCAAGACATTTCAGCGCGACCCATTCGGGAAAAAGCTAATAAGTCATCTATCAAAATTCCTGCTTGTTTAGTTGTTTCTGCGATGGTATTCAAATAACGGTTACTGGTTTCATCTAAAGTTGTTGTTAACGCCACCCGTTTTAGGAGTAAGTCCACGAACCCGCTAATATGGCGCAGAGGGGCACGCAGGTCGTGGGAGACAGAGTAGGAGAATGATTCAAGTTCTTTGTTGACTGCTTCTAACTGTGCTGTGCGCTCTTTAACTCGTTGTTCAAGGCTCTCGTTGAGTTGAAGGATTTGTTGTTCGGCTGCTTTGCGATCGCTGATGTCGCTGACTAAGCCTACATATCCCTCGATTTCCCCTTGGCTTCCCACTTGAGGAACGTATGTGGCACTTAT
This sequence comes from Microcoleus sp. FACHB-831, assembly GCF_014695585.1. Taxonomy (NCBI): domain Bacteria; kingdom Bacillati; phylum Cyanobacteriota; class Cyanophyceae; order Oscillatoriales; family Microcoleaceae; genus Microcoleus; species Microcoleus sp. FACHB-831. The sequence continues at coordinate 82,413 of NZ_JACJON010000036.1, forward strand.
GTAGCGCGTGCCACCATCTCTATAGGGTACTTTGCTTTCAAAAGTTATTTGCTGTCCTGATAATACTGCTTCGATATACGGGCGAATGCCTTCATAAGCAGTTTCGCCCAAAACCTCACGAACGTGCTTTCCCTCTACCTCTTTTGCGGAATGCCCGAACCATTGTGAGTAGGCTTTGTTATTAAAACGATAGCGCTGTTGGGAATCGATCGAGGCAATTAGGACGGGTAAGGCGTCGGCGATCGTCCGGAGTTCATTTTCTTTTTTTTGCAGATCGTCTTCAAGCCGCTTGCGTTCTGTAATATCAATTGCCACGCCTGCGATAAGTCGGCGTCCAGATGCTTGTTGGAGGGGGAACTTGAATGACATCCAATAGCGATCGCCATCTGCCTCCGGAGAAGTCTCCAGCAGCTCTAATGTTTTACCTGCCGCCAGAACAGCCGCATCGTTATCATGTAACTTTTTGGCCACCTCTGCTGGAAATAAGTCGAAATCGGTCTTTCCTACCCAATCAGCTAGCTTTCTATTAAAAATACGTTCAACTAATTTGTTGACATAGACGTAGCGCCCCTGTTCATCCTTGATAAAAGCTGTTGTGGGGCTGTTGCTCATAAAACTCTCGAACAGTTCTTGACTCTCTCGCAATGCTTCCTCGGCTTGCTTGCGTTGAGTCACATCCATAATCATCGCCAGCGTACCGCTGAACTCACCCGTTTCGCTAAGGATGGCATTGGTAGAGACACTTGCCCACAGAGTCGAGCCATCCTTGCGACGGAATCTGTCCGCCTGTTCATCCATAAACTCGAAAACAGAGCGGTTAAGTATTTCCTCTACGCTGTAGCCCAGCATTTCCGCCATCCGCTGATTAACGTAGTCTATTCTTCCTTCAGTATTTGTTGCCCAGATGCCTTCGCACGCAGTATCGACAAGGCGCCGATAGCGTTTCTCGCTTGCCTTTAGCTTCAGCATGCTTGCCTCAAACCTCCTATTTGCAGCGCGTAGCGCCTCGCATAGCGCACTGAAAAGTATGCCCTGAACCAGAAAGAGCAGCAGCCGCACAGCGTCGCTCAGATCGATAGCTAGGGAATAGAGTGGCTCTATAAAAAAGTATGTGCTGACTATGGCAGACAAGAAGGTGGCTAGCAGTCCCGGCCCCCTACCCCCACACCAGGCGCTCACCATTACAGCGCCAAAAAATAGTAGAAAAGGCGTCTTTGTCATGGCAAACCAGGGGTCTAGCAGCAGCATCAGCAGCAGTGATAGCACAACAGCTAATACTGCGACACCATAGCGCTGTAGCTGGGAGCGTGTTAATTTCAACATGAAACTTGCTTAATCAGGGAAATCGACCCACCTTTACAAAGACTTTTTTACCTTAAGGCTGATGACAATTTTTTTGCATTTACCCTAAGACTTATTTAATATGAAAGTGGGGTAAACCTCTAGGCTGAAAGATGTTAGACTGCTTAGAGCGCGATCGCATTACGAATAAGCCTATTACACCCCAGTAGGCGGTTGAATATATATTTCATGGTTCTCATAAATTGAGGTAGTTGTAGGTGCTATGCTCAACAAGCATGACGAATTATTACTAAAATATCTAAAACTTCAACCACTTTGGCTCCTATGGATATATGTAGTATTAGGAGTAGTTGCAGCAATTGCTGGATTCGTTTTTGAGAGCGGCAATCTTTCAAAAGCTGTTTGCCTTGGAGGTGGTTTTCTCATTGCTCTAGGAGCAGAGAAGTTGGTGACACGCAAAATTAGAAATCTGCACTTTCTCTAATTAAAAAAAGTTACTAATATCTATAATTTTTAATAAACATTCTAAGTAAATTGCTCTTTAAGTGCGCGTATTTGGGCAACATACAACTAGCTTTATTTATTTACGCCCACATACTTACCCTTTAAATTATTTAGACCATTAGGCAGTATTTGAGTGTATGACTCAAGGCTACGAAGAAGATCTGGCGTACATTCACGATGTTGGATTTGGAGATTTTTCCAAGAAATCCGCGCCTGGTTTACTTGAAATATTGCGCCAGAAAGGTATACAAAAGGGTCTAGTTATCGATATAGGCTGTGGTAGCGGGATATGGGCCAACGCTCTTACCGAAGCTGGTTATGATGTTTTGGGGATAGATATATCTGACGCAATGCTAGATTTAGCAAGAATAAAAGCGCCAAAGGCAAATCTACAAAAAGCATCTTTTGTTAAATTCAATTTTCCCAAATGCGATGCTGTAACCTCACTAGGAGAATGCTTAAATTATCAATTTGATGAACACGATAAATCCGAGCTAAAAGATATATTCGCCCGAATATACCAAGCATTAAGACCAGGCGGTATATTTATTTTTGATATCGCTCAACCAGGCTATGTAAGCGGAATCCATGCCCAAAAAAATTATTATGAAGGGGAAGACTGGGTAATTTTTCTTGAAAAACAAGAGGATACCAAAGAAAATAAATTAATTCGCAAAATCTCAATGTTTCGCAAAATTGGCGAGTTTTATAGAAAAAGCGAAGAAACCCACAGAGTCCAATTATATAAGAGTACTGAAGTTGCAAAAGAACTCCGTGAAGTTGGCTTTCGAGTAAGAATTATTCGCGGATATGGAGAATTAAAATTAAGAAAGGCTGTAGCTGGTTTTATAGCAACCAAAGCATAAAGGAGATTTTACAGGTAGTTTCCCTATCTCTGTCCACCAGAATATCTTAAGAGAAGTTTCCTGATAAATAAGGGCAATTTTATGGCGCTATCTTAAGGCATGGTTATTTTAATTGCCAAAAAAAATATTTTATTTATGATGTATTATCTTAATCCTTAATAGCGATTCATACAGCCGCACGCAGCCACTATAAATACGGTGGGGATATCTGTAGTGTGATTACAACTACTCCCCTTTGCACAATATGCTTTCCCGCCTTGTCTGTTTTCCAAGGTGTTGACCGTAGTTGCTGTAGCTAGCCGCGCTTTTATTAGCATAAAATTATAAAATTCGGGCGGTTCCCCCCCAAGACAGACGATATAGAGCGTTTTTACCTTTAAAGTTCGTTCTGGTAATCGATCGCTCATCGAGGCATCATGGTATCGACGAAGGTGTTGCCCAAAGTATTGCGCCCACTCCTCATACTTAGTTTAGTTATCTTATTCATAGGCTTTTTAGCCTTCCAAATTGAAATAGCATTTCCCGCAACACCCAGCGTCTATAACACTTACACGCCTTTAACCAAACCTGCGCCATCAGGGATTGGATCTTATGACGTACTGGGTAAGGTTGTTGATAAAGAGGAAGCAGCAAACTTATTGCAAACTGAGGAAGGACGCAAGCAACTTTCTCCTGAAAGTGGGGCTGTTGCTGTTACTGAAGAATTAATAAACCTCGGTCGCAAGAGTTTTTACTCAGAAACCTTTAAAGATCAAGTTTTCCAAACAGAGGTAGTTGGTGCGTTGAATGGGCCAATCAACCTCGTGACAATGACAAAAGCGATCGCGCGTCTTGGAGGCAAGCATACAACAAATTTGCAAATTCCTATTGATAAAGATGTCACTATAGGCGGTAAAACTTTTACAGCAGGTACGTTACTCAACACCGGGATGGACGTTCCCTCTGGTTCGATTATTCCCTTGGGAATGCGTACCAGCATCGAAAAAGGTAAAGTGCGAGTTGGCATTACCTGCGCCTTGTGTCATGCAACAGTAGATAACAACACGGGTCGAGTTATTGAAGGTGCGCCTAACATCGATGTCGATACTGGTTTACTATTAGCATTTGCCACCAACTCAGCAGCACTATTCCGCCAGACTGGAGTTAATCCTACAACATTGCCACCAGGCGATCGCTCCTACATCAACGCCAACGGTGAAACAGCGCATCTCCCCAACGCCAAAACTGTAGAAGATGCCGTCGATGCCGATTTATTATCTTGGCCTCCCGGTAGCTTTGATTCGACGGGCAACATGGTCAACAATCCCTCGCAAAATCCGCCCTCCTATACTCACGAAACTTGGCCTTATGGATGGAGTGGAAATGCTGCTATCGGCTGGTTTCACGGATTGACTACCCTCAATAGCAACGTTCACGGAACCAACTCAGACGCTACAACTGGGGCTGATTCCAGCGAACCGCTGCTGGGTATCGATAAAGAAACTTATTTGGGCGTAATTTTGCAAAATTCTGCAAATAAATCCTTCCGCTTGCCCCAAGGCGCAAGGCCATCAAAATTCTTTGACAAGATCGATCCCACGCCAGGGTATCCGGGGATGAATGAGGTGATCCCTATGCCTGGTTTTCCCAAAGGTTCGCCCTTTATCCTCGATGGGTTGATGGCTTCCTCACCAGGGTTCGACGTAGGCGAACAACTCAATGGAATGTCTGCGTGGCAAAACACCCTCGCACCACCACCCGTGCAAACTGCAAGTAGCGAGACACTCAAACGCGGTGCAGCAATTTTCACGCGGGCGAGTTGCGTTGAGTGTCATAGCGGGCGCTACTTCACCAACCATGAGGTAATTCCGGCTAATAAAATCGGTACTCAGCGATCGCGCGGTCCGGCGCAGTCTCCTTTCCCGCGCATCTTTACTTCGCCGGAGACTTATCCGAGTAACGTTGCAGTACCTTTACCGCCAAATCCCCCAACATTACCAGTGCCAACCGATCTTGTACCGCAGCAATCGCTAGAATTAGCCTTTGCTATCAACAACCCTGCTGGCGGCTATAAAGTACCTACCTTACTTGGGCTTGCCGTTACCGCACCTTATCTCCACGATGGAGGTGTGGCAGCTAGTGCTAGTGCGCTGAAGCCAGGTAAAAAGGGCTTTTTCGTTGGCGATCGCACCCAAATGGGTATGGCAGGCACGCTGATGAAAAACATTCAACCCGACCCCAGCGCGAGTCTGCGAGTGTTGTTAGATCGCAACTTGCGTAAGGCGGCGATCGCAGCTAATCGCGCTAATCCCGATTTACAACAATCAAATGTAGATGGCAGCGGACACAACTATTGGGTAGACAAGAAAGCGGGTTTCACTACTCAAGAACAAACCGATCTAATTCAATATCTTCTGTCGTTGGATGACGACCCGGAAGTGCTACCTAATGTAGCCTTAAAAGATTAGTTGAGTAGGTGGGGAATGCCCCACCTTACTTTTAGTTATTAGGAGATTTCACAATGGCATTGCAAGCAGTAATTCTCGATGTTGATGGTACCCTTATCCTCAGTAATGATGCTCACGCTCAAGCTTGGGTGGAGGCATTTGCAACTTATGGCTATGATGTGCCTTTCGATAAAGTCCGACCCCTCATCGGTATGGGTGGCGATAAAGTTATACCAAAGATGGTGCCAGGACTTAATAAGGAAGAAGGTGATGGAAAAGCTATTTCCCAAAAGCGCAAAGAACTGATGATCGAAAAATTTGCGCCTACGCTACCTTCTGCTAATGGAACGAGGGAACTTGTGTTGCATATGAAGGAGCAAGGATTGCGGCTAGTTATTGCTACTTCGGCTACATCTGAAGAACTTTCCCTCTTGCTTAAAGCAGGAAAAGTTGACGATTTGCTAGATGAAGCGACAACATCAAGCGATGCGAAAGACTCTAAGCCATCACCCGATATTGTGCAAGCTGCATTGAAAAAAATAAATATGGAGCCGAACCAAGCTTTGATGATTGGCGATACTCCTTACGATATTGAGTCTGCTAATAAAGCTGGAGTTAATGTTATTGCAGTACGCTGCGGCGGGTTCGATGATACTCAGTTAAAGGATGCGATCGCTATCTATGACGATCCAGGCGATTTATTAGCACGCTACGACGATTCCCCATTAGCTAAATAGAAGAACTTTGCAATTGCGATCGCCCGATAGTTGAATAACTTTAATTGTAATCCTAGATACCAACTACGCTGGCGTTCTCACGAAGCTGATTTTGGTAGTGGTTGCTTACGTCGTCACATCTCGATGACATAAGCAACCACATTTTTGTTATCAGGAGTTTACTATCTCTTAAGGTTTAATGATTGCGGGGCGATCGCCGATCTTACTACCTGAGAAAAATAAAGTGGGTGGGGGCTAGGAACCTTATAATTTATAGCTTTAAGTAATCAAAACAATTTATTAACTTAACCCTGAGTTAATGCTCAGGCTTGATTTCAACGCGCTTCATAAATTTTTGTGATGAAATGCAATGTTTTAAGTGCAAATCATACAAGTTATGGATGCCGATTGCATACTTTATAAAAGACCGACGAATCTCAACCTAGATTTTATCCAGCACAGGAATTTTTTTATGGAACCTTTAAATTGCTCAGTTTCAGCCTGTCGGTATTGCCAATATTACAACCCTCTAGGACGACGTGGCGGAACTTGCAACGTTCTCAACGTATCAGTTCAAGGTGAATGGAAAGCTTGCCGTTTAGCTAGCGGACAGTTTCCACTTTCTTTAAAGACTGCTGAACCTATTGTAGCTTAAGACACAGACAATTAGAAAAATATTAAGAAATAGTTTAAACCTAAAAAAATAGAGCGATCGCGTAGTTCAAAATAGAGCAAGCGATCGCTTTTTTGTTACCAAGACATCCTTGGCATTGAAGTTCGTTTGACTTCTGGATTTAGGAAAAAATTAGGTAAAACTCGTCAACATCCTATCCGGAAAACCAATACCTCTTGGTCTTATGGTGACAAACGTTCAATTACCCAAGCATCATTTTCAAGCCGCCGATAAAGCAAACGATCGTGCAGCCGACTGGGACGCCCCTGCCAAAACTCAATTGCTGTCGGTATAACCCGAAAACCTCCCCAGTGCAGCGGTCGAGGGATTTCCTTATTTTCATACTCCTGCTTGAGTTGCTGCAACCGAACTTCTAGCACCTCACGATTGGCGATGACTTGACTTTGATTAGACGCCCAAGCACCCAACTGACTTCCAGCAGGACGGCTATGAAAATAAGCATCTGACTCTGCATCAGCCACCTTTTCCACGCGCCCTTCAATGCGGACTTGGCGTTCGAGTTCAGCCCACCAAAAGACTAGAGACGCCCAAGGATTTGACGTTAATTCTTGTGCTTTGTAGCTCTCGTAATTAGTGTAGAAGACAAAACCCCGTTCGTCGAAGTCTTTCAGCAGCACCATCCTAGCCCTTGGCTTACCGTCGTTCGTTGTGGTGGCAACAGTCATAGCATTGGGTTCTGGCAATTGTGACTTGAGTGCCTGGTTGAACCATTTTTGAAATTGTCCGAACGGATTGGGGTCAACATCAACTTCAATTAGCCCAGATTGGGTATATTCCTTACGAAGGTCGGCTACGCTTGTGTCCATATGAGAGAGTTTAGAGTTTGGACTGTGGACTTTAGACTTTAGACTTTAGACTGTCTATAGTCCACAGTCCAGAGTCTAAAGGTTTTGAGTCGAGATCGCCCAGTTCCGCCCACAGCCAATGCTATAGGTTTTTTTGTGATGCGCCGATTTCCCAATGTTCAACGCCTCTTGATAGTGGGTTTTAGCGGCCCAATTATCGCTTTAAATATCTGGCTTTTGTCCCAGGCATTTCGCTATTTTGAGCATCTGATTACTGTCTTAACTATTTCTGCGATCCTGGCGTTTCTGCTTAACTACCCGGTGCGGATATTAGAGCGGTTTCGCCTGAAAAGAGATCAGGCTGTAATAATCGTTTTGCTGCTAACTTTAACGCTTTTGGGATTCTTGGGCGTGACCCTTGTGCCGATTTTGATTGACCAAACGGCGGAGTTGTTAAAGAATATTCCCGATTGGTTGAAAACAAGTAATGAAAATTTGAATCAGTGGGAAATTTGGGCACGCGAACGGCGTTTGCCCATCGATTTGAAGGGATTTATTACTCGCATCACCTCTCGTATTGAAAGTCAAGTGCAGGCTGTGGCTGCACAAGCTGTTGGATTAGCTTTGGGTACGGTGTCTGGATTGGTAAATGTGATTTTCGTCATAGTGCTGGCGTTTTATATGCTGCTGTATGGCGATCGCATGTGGCAAGGTTTGGTTAGTCTGCTGCCGCCTCAGATCGGTTTACCCTTAAGCGAATCGCTGCGGCTGAATTTTCAGAATTTTTTCCTTTCTCAACTGCTGCTGGGACTGTTCATGGTGGGAACGCTAACCCCAATTTTTTTGATTTTGAAGGTGCCGTATTCTCTACTGTTTGCCTTGCTGATCGGTCTTGCCGAACTGATTCCTTTTATCGGCGCTACATTGGGAATTGGATTGGTGACGCTGCTGGTAATGCTTAAAGATTTTTGGTTAGCAGTTCAGGTAGCGAGCGCAGCAATCTTCATGCAACAGATCAACGATAACTTACTAGCTCCTAAGTTAATTGGCGATTTTACTGGCCTCAACCCCATCTGGATTTTCATCTCCATCTTGACAGGAGCGCAGATTGCCGGACTTTTGGGCGTCCTTGTCTCAGTCCCCATCGCTGGCACTATTAAGGACACAATTGACACCATCCGCCGAATGCGCCAGCACGCAATTGTCAGAAACGATGTTCTTCCCAGCGATCGCGACAACGGAACGATGCCTTAAGCTGTTGCAGCCTTCTGCTAACTAAAAAATTTATAGTATTTTATCATAATTGCTATTTTTGGTAAATACAACAAAACGCCAAGATACAGATAAGTAGATAATTTTGCCAGCAATTAGAACTGCCTTGTAAAATTGGCAAGTGATCTGCATTTGTTGGAGAATTCATATGATACGAGCGCTTAACTTTTTGATGATCTTCCTTGTTTGTTTAGCCTTAGTGCTATTCAGCTTGCAAAATACTGAGTCTGCTTCCATTCAACTTTTGCAGGGAGTCCAAGTTCAAGCACCCATATGCATAGAACTGATTGTGGCAATGGGCGTGGGAGCTATTCTGGCATGGTTTTTCAGTCTATGGACGCGGTTGCAACGGGCTATGATATCAAGAAAGGAAATTCGTGTTGTTCGCCAGAAAGATGAACGGATTCAGGAACTAGAACAAAAAATTGAACGTTATCAGGCTGAGATTCAAGAGCCACAACAACTGCCGCCTAGTGCTGAAACACAAACCGAAGCGACACCAGCAACAGAGCTATTGGCTAACAAAATTTAGAATTATTTCAGGCTTATGACGGTTTCTTCGACAGCTCAGGAAGCGATCGCGCTTTTGATTGACACCGCCCAGCGAGGGGAAATTGACCCTTGGGACGTTCAGGTAATTGAGGTTATCGATCGCTACTTGAGTACGCTGAGTGTAGACACCGGGGGGAGTCAAAGCACTTTTGAAGCAAATCTGTCCCAGTCCGGACAGGCTTTTCTGTGGGCGTCTATGCTGGTGTTGCTCAAAGCAGACACTCTCTCAAATCAGTCAACGCCAGAAGAGGAGCAAGAACCCATCGATGAAGACCTTGCGGATGACTTTAGTAGTCAATTTGGCCAGTTGCCTTCAAATCTAGAGCGCCATATACGACGACGCCCAAGCGCAATGCCGCCCCAAAGACGGCCAGTAACGCTACAGGATTTGATCGAGCAGATCAAACAAATAGCAGACATACTCGAAGAAAAAGTTCCCGCGCCAAAGATTCGCCGTCGCATTACCCAGTCTTCCACTCAGGCAGCAAGAGCGATCGCCGCCCTAGCTCACCAAGAAAATCTCACCGAAGTAGCAGGACAACTCGAACGCCTGCTAGCCGATCATTGGCCGCTTCTTCCCCCCGGACAGGATTGGCTGCATCTCGATCAACTGGTAAACTTGTGGGCTAAGACCCCCGCATCTGTTGAGGCAGGGCATCTACCAGAGGCTGGTTCTCATCGCTCGCAGTCCAACGATCGCGTGGGTGTGTTTTGGGCACTGCTACTACTATCGGCTCAGTCTAAGGTAGAGTTAGCTCAAGAAGAGTTCTATCAAGACATCAAGATTCGTGCTTTGTAAAGCTGCATTGGGCGAATTTTCCTAGTAGAGCAACTTTGTATATAACAGTCAGAACCACTAGAATATCCACAGTGCTGGATAGATTTAGCGCTCCTGCTATCAAGCGGTTAGCCTAATCTATCTATTAACTACTAATTGATAACACAAGAGCGAAGTGGCCAAGGGTTGAGGAACAAATATTCATGAAAGCCATGATTCTGGCAGCTGGTAAAGGAACCCGCGTTCGTCCTATTACCTTCACTATTCCCAAACCGATGATTCCCATCATGCAAAAGCCCGTGATGGAGTTCTTACTGGAACTGCTCCGGAGGCATGGGTTTGATCAGATTATGGTCAATGTCAGCCACCTGGCCGATAAAATTGAGAACTATTTCGGCGATGGGCAGCGGTTTGGCGTAGAAATTGCCTATTCTTTTGAAGGCAGCATTGTTGAAGGCGAAATGGTCGGTAAGGCGCTGGGTTCTGCGGGCGGTATGCGCCGCATCCAGGACTTCTGGCCCTTTTTTGACGGTACCTTTGTGGTTCTCTGCGGCGACGCCTTAATTGACTTAGACCTAACGGCGGCGGTGAAGTGGCACAAGGAAAAAGGCTCCATCGCCACGGTGATTATGAAAACCGTGCCCAAAGAAGAAGTGCCTAGTTACGGTGTTGTGGTGACAGACGAAGAAGGCCGGATTAAGGCTTTCCAAGAAAAACCCTCAGTGGAAGAAGCCCTCAGCACCAGTATCAATACGGGTATTTACATTTTTGAACCAGAAGTTTTGGATTACATCCCCTCTGGTGTCGAATATGATATCGGCAGCGAGTTGTTCCCCAAGCTGGTGGAAAATAATGCCCCGTTCTACGGGATTGCGATGGACTTCGAGTGGGTTGATATTGGCAAGGTGCCAGACTACTGGCGGGCGATTCGCAGCGTACTGCTGGGGGAAGTAAAAAATGTGGCGATTCCTGGGCGCGAAGTTTTTCCTGGCATCTACACTGGTCTGAATGTTGCGGTGAATTGGGATAAGGTGGACATCACCGGGCCAGTATATATCGGTGCGATGACGCGCATTGAAGATGGAGCAAAGATTGTTGGCCCGAGTATGATTGGGGCTAATTGCTGGGTTTGTAGTGGGGCAAAGGTAGAAAACAGCGTCATTTTTGAGTACTCCCGCTTAGGCGCAGGAGTACAGTTGGTGGATAAGTTGGTTTTTGGGCGCTACTGTATTGATAAGACGGGGGCGGCAATTGATGTTCAAGCAGCCGCACTCGATTGGTTAATTACCGATACCCGTCAGGTTCTGCCATCTAATGCAGCGCTAGAAAGTCAGACGATAGCAGAACTGCTAGGAAGTGAGGCGATTAAGCAGTAATTGTTAGCGGTTAATTAGTAATGGGTAGTTGGTAAAAATAAATTACCAACTACCCATTATTTATATGCTGCTAATTGGCTTGGGAATATTTGGCGATCGCGGCTATTAAACCAAGAATATATTTTTATGCACAAATACTGCTTGTGCTGATTTATAAAAAAGCGCGATCGCCCTACATAATTATGCTTTTAGCCTATTGGCAATAGCAGATTATCAGCAAAACTCCCTATCCCTCTAGCCAACAAGAATAAACAAAGAAAAGGCGGATGCTTTGACTCATTAAATATTACTGCATCCACCTTCGCAATTCCTTTAGTGCTAGGGAGACAGATAAGTATAACGACCGAGACTGCGCTCGTAGTTTTGCAGCAAAAGTTGGGATTCCTGAATCGTAATCCGCTTGTCTTGCAAAGCTTGCTCAGTCCGCTGTCGGATACTCTCAACTAAATCTTCAGCGTCGTACTGCACGTAACCAACCACTTCGCTCATCGTGTCACCCTTAACAACGTGTTCGATTTGGTATCCCTTGGGCGTAAGTTGGATATGCACCGCATTGGCGTCGCCAAACAAATTGTGATTGCTCCCCATAATTTCCTGATAAGCACCGTTGAGGAACATCCCTAAATAGTAGGGTTCTCCGGGCTTGAGGGTATGCAACTCTAAAACCGACTTAACATCGCGCAGGTCGATAAACTTGTCGATTTTGCCATCGCTATCGCAAGTGAGGTCTGCCAAAATTGCCCGCCGCGTGGGTTCTTCATCTAGCCGATGAATGGGCATGATAGGGAATAACTGGTCGATAGCCCAGCAATCCGGCGCAGATTGGAATACTGACATATTGATGTAGTAAATCGACGCCATGATTTTTTCGAGTTCTTCCAGGTCGTCAGGAACATATTCCTGCTGTCTGATAATGGCGAGAATTTTCTCACAACACGCCCAGTAAAGCCGTTCTGCTCTGGCTCGTTCTGTAAGTCGCAGTATTCCCAAATTAAAGCGGCTGATGGCTTCTTCTTTGAACTGAGAAGCGTCGTGGTACAGTTCTTGGAAATTATCGCTGTTGATGGATTCGTAGGTTTCCCAGAGGTAGCGAATAACGGGGGGTTCTCCCTCTTGGTAGGGGTCGGGACGCCCGGAGGGTACGTCGCTGGTGCCGAGAACGTCAAAAATGAGGACGGATTGATGGGAAGCGATCGCGCGTCCGCTCTCACTAATTAGCGTCGGTACGGGCAAACGATGTTCGCCACACGCCTCTTTCAACTCTGCCACGATGTCGTTGGCATAGTTCTGCATGTTGTAATTTTTCGAGGCGTAGAAGTTGGTTTGAGAGCCATCGTAATCCACTCCCAAGCCACCGCCGACATCGATATACTTCATATCAGCTCCCAGTTGAGCTAACTCGACGTAGATCTTGCTGGCTTCTTGGATAGCGTCTTTGATCACATTGATCGCAGATATTTGAGAGCCGATGTGGAAATGCAACAACTGCAAGGAGTCAAGCAGATCGGCTTCACGCAAGCGATCGACCGCCTGGATAATTTCTGGAATCGTGAGGCCAAACTTAGCGCGATCGCCGCTAGAAGTTCCCCAGCGTCCCATCCCTTGTGTACTCAGCTTGGCACGTATGCCCAAAATTGGCTTAATTCCCAGCGTGCGGCTAGCTTCGATCGCCAACTGCACTTCTTCAACCTGCTCTAGCACGATAATCGGCGTATGCCCCAGGCGCTGGGCTAAAATCGCCGTTTCGATGTATTCCCTGTCCTTATAGCCATTGCAGATTAGCAAAGCTCCTGGAGTATCCAACATCGCCAGAGCAATCATCAGTTCAGGCTTAGAGCCAGCTTCCAGACCAAATTGATGGGGTCTGCCAAACCTCACCAAATCTTCAATCAAATGCCGCTGTTGATTGCACTTGACTGGAAACACGCCCCGGTAAGCACCAGGATAGTTGTAACGAGCGATCGCCTTATTCATGCAGGCATTCAACCGCTCGATCCGGTCTTCTAAAATATCAGAAAAACGGATTAACAACGGCAGCCCTAGATTGCGCTGCTTGAGAGAATTGACCAGTTCAAACAGATCCAAACTGCCACCGCGATCGCCTTTGGGCGAAACTGTGATGTGACCTGCGGCGTTTATCGAAAAATACGGTTCGCCCCAGCCTTGAATCCTATAAAGATTCTCGCTATCCTCAATCATCCAATTTCTGCCTTGTGCATCGGTGCGATTAATTCTCGCCAAAGCCATTTGTGGTTTCGCCGCACCGCGCTCCTTACGGGCAAGGGCGCCCGGGCGGGGATTGTTTGACGACTTTTCTACCGCAGCTTCATCTGATGGTTCTTCGCTAATCTGCGTTACCTCTACACTCATTTTTTATTTCCCCTCGCTATCCCCTACGAAGTGCTAGTGTATCGCATTCGGCTAGAAGACTGATTGTTGTAGTGTTGTAGGCTACTGTTTTTTTCTGCTGCCTTATTGTCTCTATTTTTTTAAGGTATTAGCTTATCTCCCTAGATGGAATCTAAAGTTAAAATGGCAGAAAATTTTTGTCGAATTGCAATCGATGGTTTAATCGTAGTTGACCAAACTTTGATATAAATGCATAACGGTACTTTCGTTCGGCAAGAGCGGAAACTCAAGTCATACGCCGTCCAAGTAGTCATAGTTGAGGGCATCGATGCTCAACCCGTCTGATAACCGTCCCGCACAGCGCTTAAATCTTGATGTTCTCATACAGCTGAGCAACAAGCGCCCGATTGCCTTTTGGGGAGGACTGTGGGCCTCTATAATTCTGGTTGCCGCTATTGCCGCAACAGGGCTGATTAGTACTGGCCCCCCCGAACTGGAGAAAGCTGAACCCAAACCAACACCAACACCTGTATTCACGCAAGGCTCCAGCCCCGAACCAATTGCGATCGCTTCTGGCCCAGATGCCGCTAGCGAAGGATTGCCTATGTGGTTGTACGGCGCGATCGCTACAAGCTGTGCAACTGGAACTGTGTTAATCTTAATTGCCCTACGCCTGAAACCCTCCCGCCGCCGTCGCCAGCCCCTGAAGCGTTCAACTACTGCGCCCGCCGCCGTCCGCAAAAAACGCCCGCCGTCGCCAAAACGTCGTCCGGTTTCAAGTCGCCCGATGCAAAACCCACCAGTAACAACTTTTTCACCGCAACCCGTTGTTACTATCTTGCCTCCAGAGGAAACTCATCCCCTCGATTGGGGTGACGATAGTTTGGCAGACATGATGGACATTCGCAAGCGGCAGTCCTTGTCTTCCCTCATTGATAAATAGTTCATAAGTTCAAGATTGCTGAATTTAGTTTTTAGCTTGTATGTTGGGAAATCTTGACTTTAAGGAAGAGGTAATTTAACTAGAGTTAAATTACCTCGACTAAAAATGACTAATAACCCATTACCAGCCTTGCCTATAAGGCGAGCAGGTAATGGGTTTAATATGAGCGATCGCGTGCTACATTCAAACACTTACATGAAGATAGCAGCGCGGTTTAAGGCAATTTAAAAAGGTAATTGCCTAGCCTTTTGCTGTTTGGAGCGATCGCCAATCTTTAATCGCTTTTTCTGTCCACAACCAGTTTTTACTAAGCGCATTCGCTTGAAAATTAACAGGATCGTCAGACATCACCTTTTGGCTCATCTTCTTCGATGCATTTAGCAAAGTCCCCCGCTTTTCCGGCGGCTGTTTTTGAGCCGATTGCTTTAGGGCCAGTGCTAACCCAGCGTAAGTGTTCAACGCATCTTTTTTAGACAACGCTCCAGCCGTTGAACCTGCTGGCTTATCTTCAACCTTAGACAGCGCCTCAAACCAAACTTTAATAGCCTGATCGAACTTGCCTTCAGCATAGTAAGCAAAGCCGAGAGCGTTGAGATAACTACCAGTATTGGGTTGCTTTTTATCAGCAAGTTCCCAGTAACGACGGGCATCATCTATACTGAAATCCTTCGCTCCCGTTTGCACAGACTGCCACGCCAAACGACCCCGGAGAAAGCTAATTTTAGGGTTATCAAGTTGCTGTTTGGGTACGGCGGCAAGTGCTGCCTCAGCCGGCTTTAGTGCCTCTCTGTTCAGCAGTTCTTCGACAGCTACAACACCCCCGTTTAAGTCTCCGCGACTAAACTGGTCAACAGCAATTCCTGTAACAGCGTTGGTTTCAGCTTTCTTCAAATTGAGGTTTTTGGAGTTTTCAACCTGACTTTGGGAAAGCGACGCTGGAAGGTTAGCCCTACGCAATAACTCATCTGGTTGGGGATCGCGGTTTTGCAACAACCAAAAACCCAATAGAGCGATCGCTGCTAAGCCTAAAGCCCCCAAACCCATAAAAACAACCGGAACACCTTTGAAGCTTCGTTTCCAGCCCTTTTGTGACTTAGAATTCCCCAGCAGGGAGCCAGAAGCTTTTATTTTTGAATTCTCTAAACCAGGCGTTTCCCCTTTTGGGGTTTGACTTTTTGCGTCTGGAGTTTGTATCGGGGCTTTTAAACTCTGATTTCTAGATTCTGCCCCAGATGGCAACCGATTTTCTAAGTTAGAAGCCTGCGCTACCGATTGCTCTGTTGCGGCATTCGGCTTAGGCAACTGCCGAAACAAATCTGCAACCAGCGCCTCTGCATCGTCGTCGCCCTCATCCAAAAAACCTGGCGGTGCGTCATCGTCATAGCCAACCCAGTCATCCTCCGGCAGCAAACCCAAGTCATCATCATAATCAAGGAACCTAGATGCAGCTAAAGCGGGCGACTCTTCGGGCACTTCTTCCTCCCAAGCTGCAATAGCTTCACTTGGATCGGGTAAAGCGAGGCGTTTTGCTAATTCCGCTGGGTCATTACTCCTGGTGAGCAATCCATCAAATTTTGAATCGAGATATAGAACAGGCAAAGCCCAGTACAGATTGTTGGACCCATAGGAAGAAATTAACCCCTGCCGCGCCCGACTCAAACTCAAGTCAATGGGATAACCTTCTTTGAGGTTGCGGTAAAACAGCCGGGTGAGAGTCAGCGCTACCTCATCGGGAATCCGTTCTGCCATTGCTAAGACGCTGGGAATCCTGCGCTTGACTAATGCTTGTATGAGGTTTTGTTCTCTCCCGGTGTCTGCGTCCGATCCCGATGCTGTATAGGCTCCTCGGCATGAATTAAAGACTGCCATTTGGACGCCATTATTAACCAGCAATCCAGCAAGGTCGTCTCCGCTTAACGTCTCAGTTAATCCGGTTCTGCCGCTAACGAGGTATAAATCGCCGCCGGATACGCCCAGGTTGCTGTGACCTGCGTAGTGGAAAACGTTGTACTGGCCTTGTTCTAGGGCTTGGGTTAGTTGCTCGCGTCCTGGCTGTTCGAGAAGTTCGAGTTCAATGGTGGGCGAGTTCTGACTAGAATGGCGGCGGAGTTCTTCTTGCAAGTGGCTGGCTTCTTGTTTGAGTGCCAGAGTTTCTTGATCGGTGGGACCAGCGATCACCATCAAAATTTTTAGCGGTTGATTGCGATCGCCTGATAGGGTTGAGGTTGGAGTCCTCAATCCTGTTGTCAGTTCGTAGCGAGAAAAAGCTACATCAGTGCCCGTCGCTAGGGGGCGATCGTCTGCGTGCAAGACTTCCCAAGGCAGGCGGAGCAAGCGCGTGTCTTTTAGTCCCAGTCCCAGACGCAGCCGCAAAACCGAGCGATCGCGCTCTGCTAGGGCTTGAGCTATCAGCCAGCTATCTCGCAGGCTGTCTTTAAATAAAGCGTCGTGAAGTTCCTGTCCCAGCGCCACTAAATTTGGAGAGGATGAATTTCCCAGCCAGTCTCCATTTCCCCCTCGTGAGGGCGCAGCTTGCAGCAACTCAGATAAGGGGTCATTCATCAGTTGCCCCGCGATCGCCAACCAATCATCTACAGGCCATCTCACCTGCTCTTGGGCAACGGGAACCCCCGGTGCGCCCCATTCTCTTCGCACCAGGTATTCGTCTTGCGCCTTTAAAGGAGTTACAGAGATATTAAATTCGTGGGCTACTGGTGACATGCACTCTTTCTTCAGATATAAATTTTATAGAAATTTTGGAAACGGCCTTAGCCTTGAGAAAGAATTGTTCCCTTCTATTTCTAGATTGATACAACTTGCTCAAAGTTTCCAGTTGGGCTGCATTCAATCTGTATAACTGTCAACGCTAGATTTTCTTAAATATCCTGATAGTACTAACAAAGCTTAAAAAATTTTGATTTTTATAGCATTCCGCATCGAGTTCGGCGACTAGACGCGAAATTTTCTGGCAAGCTATCCGGATCTTGTCCCTAACTGACGAACAGTAGATTGGTAGATGCACCCTGATTGACTTCCCCTGGCTCACCGGTTTGAGCCGGGGATTTTTTTATTTCGGATTTTAGATTTTGGATTCGATTAAAAATCCAAAATCTAAAATAGCCTAGTCTGAACTTACTACATCAAAGGATTTGACTTCCAAAACGGGGCCAATCATGGCGAAAGTCATAACATCCTTACGCACCTCACCTTTGACTTTCACTTTGAGTCCCGATTTCCGCAACTCAGATGGGGGGTCCTTGAGTTCGTAAGTTTCGCCCGACTCTGCAACCAGTGCCCAAGTGCCTGGGCCGAATCCTTTGCGTTCGATAGTACCGTCTACGCTGATACTCATGCGGTTTGGTGTTCTCCTTTGCTTGCTAAGTAGGCGATTCCAACACACAGCAAAGCATTGACGATTAGGAAGGTGCGAGCGATCGCGCCATCACCCAACCACAGCATTGCTGGATCTACAACCGCACTCACTGCTAAACAGGATGCCACACCCACCGCCGATCCAATCGCCAACCATTTCCAGCTTTGGTGTCCCAGCAACAGCACTACTAAAATCAAGGGAACCAACACGCTGGCTAAAATCGGATTCAACAGAGTACTTCCCTGAACCGCGCCACCCAATTCGGGAATAGAACTGCCCATTACTCGGAAGGGCCATTGGGGAAGGTCAAAGATATAAAATCCGCGTAGGAAAAATAAGCCAGAACTACCTGCAATCAGTCCGGTGTGTAACTGAATTACCCCCATTCCTGCCCAAGGGAAATAATTCCGCAAGAACCAGGCAAGCATATAAGAACCCAACACCATCGCAATCTTGGGCAACAGCGCCACAGCACCGCCATCCAGCCAAAAGCGGGGGCTGAGATAGCCGTTATCCCGCAGCCAGCGGAAGAAGTCCTTGAAGGTAATTTGTCCCCGCAGCGCGAGTTTGACCGCTGCACCTGCATCCAGATGACCCGAACCGAAGTGGTTCAGCGGATCTTCGGCAACAGCCCGTGCTGACTGCTTGAGGACGCTTAAAACTTCATCGGGTTCGGTGATTCCAGAGGCTTTCACCAACGCTGCAACACCCGCAACGTGGGGCGCTGCCATACTTGTGCCTTGGTAAGCGGCAAAGTTGGTGATGATATTGCCCTCGTCATCGTAGCCAATGGTTTCTTGCAGAATCCCACCTAATTGATTCTTGCTGGTGTCTCCACCGGGGGCTGAGATATCTACACCTGCACCGTAGCTGGAGTAGAATGCTTTTTCACCCGCAGAATTTAAGGCAGAAACCCCAATAACGCGGGGATATCTGGCTGGGTAGGAGGCTTCATTTTCGTCGGAGTTGCCTGCGGCTGCTACTATGACAACGCCTTTGCTGTGGGCGTATTCGATTGCTTCTTGCATGAGTTGGCTTTCACCGCCACCACCCAAGCTCATGTTAATTACGCCAGCACCGTTGTCGGCAGCAAATTTAATTGCTTCTGCAATATCGGAAACTGTACCGCCCCCACTCCCACTCAATACTTTGAGGGGCATGATACTGGCTTCGTAAGCAACGCCAGCTACACCATAGCCGTTGTTGGTGGCTTGGGCTACTGTACCCGCAACGTGGGTGCCGTGTCCGTTATCGTCATCGGCGTTTTCTTTGTTGTTAACGAAGTCGTAGCCTGGGACAAATTTGGTGTCTTTTAAGTCGGGAACGACGCTAACACCTGTGTCGATGACTGCGACGGTGACGCCTGCGCCTTTAGTTTCGTCCCAAGCTGACTCGACGTTTATGCTACGCAGGTTCCACTGTTTGCTGTAGTCTGGATCGTTGGGAACGCCATAGGCGTTGTAGATGTAATTTGGCTCGATGAATTCCGTTTGCTTTGCTATGTCGGACTTTTTCAGGGCGTTGAGTAGTTTGCGATCGCCCTCAACTATATATACGTGGTCTTTTGCTGAAAACTCGCTGTTGAAGATCGGTTCGACGTTGTATTGTCTTGCGATCGCTGCTATTTTCTCGTCTAGCACTGCTGCTGGAACATCGTCGCGGAAGTCCAGCACAATGCTGTCAAATTTGCCCTGAGTTGCCAGTCCCTTGAAGTTAAACAAGGCCCAGCCTAACCCTAATAAAAACAAACACGCTATGAAAACCTTTCTCATACCAACACGTTACCCTTAGTGCCAGTTTATTTATAGTCAATGCTTAAAGCTGACTCGTTTCCGCTTTGAGCTTTGCTATGATCCACTACCATAACTCAGAGCTACCTGTATCTGGTAGTAATATTTGATGATAACTAATTTGTTTTTTAGAGTGTAAGTTTTCTAATGGAAAAGGGTCTTCTCTGGTTACCTCTCCTGGGAGCGTTTATCTGGCTAGCCCAGCAAGGGTGGAACGAGTATCAAAAAGTTGAAGCTTATCGCAACTGGGCTTCTGGGTTCGAGCGGGCTAAATATGATATCTATGCTGTCCTCGGTCAAAAAGACAGCGATTTGACTTGGGGAAAACCTACGCGCCAAGGGCCAGTAAATTTAGCAACATTTTCTCTTAAAGAGGTGCAATCGATTCGCTTGCTTGTGGATGAACAGCCAGTTGATATGCAAGCGCCGCCGGACAAAGGTCGTGCTGTTGCTTTGGAATTTTTACCCTCTAATACCTCGGCTTCCATCAAAATTCCTTTTACAGAAATTCCTCTAGCAGCAGAATGGGGTAAGTTTTTACAAAAGGAATTGCATCAGTTGCAGTCTGAGCCAAGCTAGTGAAGTTATTAATTTTGTAGATAAAAGCGATCGCCAATAAATTCTCAACTTCAAAGCCCGCGCGATCGCTCTGATCAGGCAATTGCTTTTTTTAAGTCTTTCCCAAGCTTATCTATGTTTTTTTTAACGTAGAAGCTATATTCTTACTTGTTATTATTTCTTATATAAACTTTTTTAATAAAGCTTTTTATCTAGTTATTTAGACGCCAAATAATCTTCTCTTCTGGAAGAGGCGATCGCTAAAGTCGCATGGCGACGCTGTAAAAGTTGAAGAAGAAAATTTAGTATGCAGGCAATTATAAATATTATTTGAATAATATTCCTGGGAGGTCTGTAAATATTATTGCGGACAGGCACTGTCCAAAAGTCTTGAAACCTATAGGTTTTCTTGCTTTGTGTTTTAACTTTTTACTTGCTTAGTAGGTGGTTCAAGTAAGCTTATTGCAGTTAACATTTGTAACTTATTGACCAGACACGCTTATTAAGTGGGCGTTGGAAATAATCCTAAAAATAGTGTGTACCCAGCCCCCTTTTCAAAGCAGAAAACCTGGTTTGCTGTTTTCAGGTTAGTGGCGATCGCCTACTTACTCACTTACACGATATTCCCTTGGGATGAACTACCACTATCAGAAACTTCTATCTAGGGCTAGATAAATTTATTGTCAAATTTTAGAAAGATCTATATAAAAGCAAATCCTGTGCTGTTAAGGCCATTCAGCAGTGGCCTTATAATTGTTTGCATTTACTGGCATTGTTGTAGTAGCAGCGCAGGTTCGCAAACGGCCCCATAACATTTCGTCGTATAGCTCCGCTATCAGGTGATGCAATGAATCAAGTTTACCCAGAGCGTAGAAGATTAATGCGTATAATGGCACTGGTGCTTTCAGCGCTGCTATCAGTTCCTTTTTTGACTGCCTGTGGAGGAGGAGAACAAAGTTCTGCACCACCTCCCGTTGACGCTCCTGCTGCTAATACCCGCAGAGCGTCCAATCCTCCCCCCGCACGGCAACCCCAAGCCAAGAAAGGATTGTCAACAGGCCAGAAAGTTGCAATCACCTTAGCGGGAGCTGCTGCCCTTTACTATCTCTACAACCAGCACAAGAACAAGCAAGGTCAAGGGGCGCAGGGCAAATACTACCTCTCTAAGAACGGGCGCGTTTACTACCGGGATGCTCAGGGTAAAGCTATTTGGGTAACGCCACCAAAAGAAGGAATTCAAGTACCCCCAGAGGAAGCGGAAAGATATCGAGATTTTCAGGGCTATAACAACAGATCCACAGGAAAAGATTTAACTGAGCTGGGATCGGATGCGGTACCAGCACAAACAGCGCCGTAACTGTTGTTAAGCTCGACGTTGTACAGATGCGACGATAAAACACAGAACAACACAACGGCCATAGAGAATAAATCTTTACCCTCTACACAGCCGTTCCATACCGATTTAGTAAGGAGAACAATCATGGTAGATGGGTTTTTTAAAAAGGTACAGGATGCCGTCTTTGGCTCCCAAGATGAGGGATACGATCAAAACGCCGAGTACGATCGCGAGGTTCGCCCAGCCAGCGAAGATCCATATGGCGATCCCGCAGACTTTGGTGAGTTTGGCGACGTTCGCCCAGCCAGCGAAGACCCCTACGGAGATCCCGCAGATGAATATGGGCAGTTTGCTGACATTCGTCCAGCAAGTGAAGATCCCTACGGAGATCCGGCAGATGAATATGGGCAGTTTGCTGACATTCGTCCAGCAAGTGAAGATCCCTATGGAGATCCGGCAGATGAATACGGACAAATTGCGGATATCAGCCCAGCCAGCGAAGATCCATATGGCGATCCGGCAGATGAATACGCCTAGTTAAGTTGGTCTACGATTTTGGGCGATCGCTTTGATCTAGCGGCGAATATGTAGTTGGTTTTAAAGCTGTTAGCAATAAATAGCAAAGAAGGCAGTGGCGTTACTCGTCACTGCCTTTTGTTTTATTACCATCGCTTCTAAGTGGCGAAACTTGTACCATCAGGCAGGTTCAGTAATTTAGCTATTGCCAAGCATAAAAAAGTCATTTGGGCTGGTCTTAATGCAGTCTTAAACTCGCTCTACGTTCCGTTTAGGTGTTAGCCTAGCCTATCACTTGCTAATGGGGTTTCTGAGCCAATAGCACCACTGCTTCGCTTCTCGTGTGTTTCCCTTTGCTCAACCTGACAAGTGTAAAAGCTTTAGCCGAATTGTACGCATATAGGAAGATTTGGACAAATGGTTAAGTGTAAAAATACGCCGATTCTCCCTAACCTCATATCTTTCATGGCGTGGCATTTATTTAATTAGTTTTTAAGGAATTTAAAGAGAGCAATTTAGTGTAATAAAAGTTTGTATTTATGGATACTCACTACATTAATACGATCCAGAACTTTAGGCGGACGAGTATAAAAAATAAGATAGTTAAATTTTAAATAAGAGCTGCAACAAATTTTTTCCAATTTTGCAAAAAAAAAGCAATTTCATTACATTTTCAATTTGTTGCTCATCAAAAAAGTTTGTTTTTACCAAGATTCCATAGAATATCGGAATTTATTTCGCATAAAACAAGGAAATTCCCATGAACGTACAAAATCAGAAAAAACTGTCAATCAAAAATTTGGCGATCGCCGCCGGAGTTGCTACGGCTAGCTTGATTTTTAGCGTGCCAGTATTAGCTCAAGGTACATCAGGAAGTGGCCAATTAAATAACGGTGGCTCCACAACCAACGGCGGGCAATTAAATAACACTCCCTCGGCTCCTGCGACAACAGACGATGGGCAAAGGAATACCGGCGGCTCGACCACAGGCGGCGGTCAAAACAATACAGGTGGCTCCACAACCAACGGCGGGCAATTAAATAGCACTCCCTCGGCTCCTGCGACAACCAACGGCGGGCAATTGAATAACGGCGGAGCGACCACAGGTAGCGACCAAAACAATACAGGTGGCTCCACAAACAACGGCGGGCAATTAAATAACAGTCCCTCGGCTCCTGCGACAACAGACGATGGACAAAGGAATACTGGCGGCTCGACCACAGGCAGCTACCAAAACAATACAGGTGGCTCCACAACCAACGGCGGGCAATTGAATAACGGCGGCTCGACCACAGGAAATGGTGGCGCTAGCGGCGGCGCTGTAAGAGCGCTCTGGTAATTTCCAGACAGTCTTTCTACCCATAGAAAGACTGCCAAACCTGTGAAGCTTATTTTATTTATCGCTTCACCTTTTTAATATCACTTCCGTTTAAGCACTTGGGTAATAAATAGTCTCTTTGTACTTAGCAACTCGCGCAGACACTAGCCGAGAAACCCAGGTTGCTTGCGGAAGTGATATAAAATTTTTCTAATTTCAGTTTTAATGGAGAAATGTTGCATTTAAGCTAATTTTTAATATGCTAAAAAAATCGCTATTTTTTGCTAGTTTAATATTAATATTTGGCTTATTATCTAGCCCTCAAGTATCATTAGCTGCTGAAATACTTAGAGAAGTTACTAATAGTGAATCTAATTTTATTAGTCAACCACTCCGTTTAGAGATCAGCCTACGCCGCCGCCGAGTAACCGTTTATTCCGAAAACAGGCCAATTAAAAGTTACCCGATTGCAATAGGCCGCGCAGGTTGGAGAACCCCAACTGGTAATTTCCAGGTAATGCAAATGTTGGAGAAACCGGGTTGGATCAACCCACTAACGGGGCAGGTTATTCCAGGAGGAACTAAAGAAAATCCTCTAGGGAAATATTGGATTGGATTTTGGACAGATAATACCAATTGGATTGGTTTTCACGGTACGCCTAATCCTGAGTCAGTAGGGAAAGAAGCATCTCACGGTTGCATTCGGATGTATAACAAGGATGTTGAAGAATTATTTTATCAAGTTAGTTTGGGAACGCCAGTAACAGTAGTACCATAGCTGTGTTTTATACAAAATATTAACAACTGAGGTGTATAAAATTGCCCAGTTGGCTAACAAGCTTTAGTTTTAGCTTCCAGCGGGACATGGCAATAACATAGCGCTAACTGGTACTCATAGGCTTAGTCTAGGGCGCAAAGTATTGCGACAGTACGGATTTATTTGGGAATTGAGAATCGCTATATAGAATTTCGCTAGCGGGAATTTTTATCAGCAATTTCGCCCTCTAAATTACCCCAGTTCGCTGAACAAATCAGCAAGAATAGTATTAGAAAACAAAAATCCATCCGGATCGTTTAACCTAAGCTGCCCAACTGTTGGAAGTTTTTTGGCATCAATATCCAGCACTTCTACTGACGGGGTAACTATTTCCACCCAACCTTGTAAGTAGTATGGCTGCAAACAAGCCCAAATGCGTTCCAAAGTTTTTTCGCCGAAATCTTCAGCCAAGGTGGACAAACTCAAACCTTCTGCCAAACGCAACCCCAACATTAAGGTTTCTAACAGTACGTCAATTGCAGATATTTGAGGGCAATCCAGCACGCCACCAGCATCAATTAATTCTTGCACCCATTCGTAGTATTCTCGCGTTTTGCGGGGGCGGGTGAATCGTTGCCTATTAAGGTAGCTTGCGGCTCCCATTCCAAAGGCATAGTAAGGATGATTTTCCCAGTAAACTCGATTGTGACGGCACTGATGTCCGGGCTGGGCATAATTAGAAATTTCATAGTGTTCGTAACCGCCAGCGTTGAGGACTTGTTTTGCCAGTCGGTACATCTGCGCTGTGGTTTCATCAGTCGGTAGCGGTTTGGCACCGGGTTGATACTGGCGACCGAAGGCGGTGACAGGCTCGATTTGCAGGTCATAAATTGAGATATGATTGCTAGCGATCGCCACCGCCATTTCTAAAGACTGCTGCCATTGTTCTAATGTTTGATGCGGCAAGCCAGAAATTAAGTCTAAGCTGAAATGTGCAAAGTCTACTTTGCCAATTAGCTCAACTGCTGCGAATATATCAGGTACAGAGTGCGATCGCCCGCACACTTGCAAAAGTTCTGGCTGAAAAGCTTGCACCCCCAGACTGATGCGGTTTACTCCGGCATCGCGATAGCCTTTGAGTTGTTCCCAGTCAAAAGTACCTGGGTCCATTTCCATAGAAATCTCAGCATCGGCGGCAATGCCAAAATGCCGTTCAAGCTTATCAAGTATTTGTCCTAACTGCGTCACCGACAAAAGCGACGGTGTGCCCCCGCCCAAGAAAACCGTTGCTAACGGTTTCCCAAAAGTTGGGGTAATGTTAATTTCCTGACACAGAACATCGACATAGTTGGCGATCGCTCCAGAGTTGTTACCAGCCTTGCGATCCCCAACTACAGAGATAGGAAAATCACAGTAATAACATCGACGGCGGCAGAAGGGAATATGGACATAGGCGGAACTGGGAATACCAAAACCTATGACTTTTTCATCTTTATTTAAAGGAGCTAACACGTAATTTACAACAATACTGGGGCTAGACGATCAATTCTTAATCGGGTGATTAATACTTGTTAATTTACTAAAATTTTTAGGCGATCAAACTGCTCTAGGGACGCAAAAGCGAGTTCAGGCATTTAGGCGATCGCAAGGCAAAGGCTGATGGATAAAGCACTTTGGTCTTGAGTTAAGCCGCGATGGCGATCGCTAAATATTAACTTGCTCCTCCGGCGTCGGTTAACCGAAAAGAGCTGACCCACCTAAAAGATATAATGAATGTGCAAACAGAATCTAGTTTTATTTTTTGTTTGAATTCCTACTTAGGAATTACCACCATTATCAATTGGAGCAAAAAATGCTCGATGCCATCATAATTATTTTACTCATCATAGCAGCGGCAGGTATAGGATTCGACAGCATTGAATTGCTGCCGCAAGATATGCTCGCTAAAGTAACCAATCTGGACGCTTTGCGCTTAGTCACAGCGGGGTTTGGTGCCCTAATTGGAGGTGCGATTGGCTTAACCGTACAAACAGCCTATCGTCGCCTGGAAGCGCAAGTCCGTCAAATGCCCGTCGAAGTTATATTAACCCGTTCCATCGGCTTAGTTATTGGCCTTTTAATAGCTAACCTGATGCTGGCTCCAATTTTCTTGCTGCCAGTGCCGATAGACTTTGCCTTTACTAAGCCCCTAGTTGCTATTCTAGGTAGCGTGATGTTCTCCTACTTGGGTGTCACCCTAGCCGATACGCACGGTCGCTCCTTCTTGAGACTAATAAATCCCAACTCTGTTGAGACGATGCTAGTAGCTGAAGGGACGCTCAAACCAGCAATTACCAAAGTTTTAGACACCAGTTGCATCATCGACGGTCGTCTCGAACAACTTCTGGACACTGGATTTATCGAGGGTCAAATCCTCGTACCGCAGTTTGTATTACAGGAGTTGCAACAGCTTGCTGATGCCTCCAACGACCAAAAGCGGGTTCGGGGACGCAGGGGGCTGGATATCCTTAACAGGATAAAGGTTGCTTTCACAGAACGTATTGTCATTCATCCAGACACCTACGATGACGTTCCGACAGTTGATGCCAAATTAATTCGTTTCGCGCAAGAAATTAACGCGACCCTGTTGACGAACGACTACAACTTGAGTAAAGTCGCTTCGTTACAAAAGGTGTCGGTTCTGAATATCAACGATTTAGCGCAGGCGATTCGTCCGATTTATCTGCCTGGTGACAACATTGACCTGAAAATTCTTAAGGAAGGCAAAGAACCAGCTCAAGGCATCGGTTATCTAGATGATGGCACGATGGTTGTTGTGGAAGAAGGACGCGGCTACGTTGGCGGGGAACTAAGGGTTGTTGTAACCAGTGCCTTGCAGACTTCAGCAGGACGAATGATTTTCGCCAGACCTCAAGCTTCTGTGGTTGCTTAAGCTAATGCCTCGGCCAATTCGAGTCAAAAACTGCGATCGCTGCGGGCAAAACGCAGCGATTCTTTATAGGGTGCAGTGCGATGAGTCGGGTGAATGGATTTTTGCGTGCGAGAAGTGTTGGCCTTACTTAAGTCAAAATAATCCTTTTTATGCCTACGGCGGTACTTGGAAAGCTAGGAAAAAGCGCTCTTAAAGAAAAATAAAGGTGGGCAATGCCCACCTTTATTTTTTCATTCCTGCAAAATCGTTTTAGAGACAATGCGGGTTTTCTTTTTATCAGCTTCCGAGAGTTCCTGGCCTGATTGTAAGCGCGTGGCGCTGGTTTGCAGGACAGTTGCTGCTCCTTTGTCTCCCATTTGCAGGGCAGTTTTGGCGGCAGTTTGTAACATTGTGGCAGCACCAGCGCGATCGCCCTGTTGCAATTTAGCCTCAGCCATTTGAGTTTGCCTATACTTAGCCAATGCCAGGATAGACTGTTGCACGTCTTGATTGGGAGCGGGTTGGTAAGACCTGACAAAGTTTGCCTCGATGGGCAGGAGTTCGGTGAGTAACCCTTCCTTGCCAATAGCAGGGTGATCGTAGCGCACTTGCACGTTGGCGATCGCTTGTCTACCTTCCGGCAACTGCCCCAGGTACAGGGTAGCCAAAATCACCCTTTCTACATCCTTCATCAAGTCGCCCAGCCGCACGACTAATTTGCTGCCTTCTTGTTGCACTGGGAGTTCAATCGTGTCCGGTGCTACTTGAGCGATGGGTTTGAGTTCAGCCAGACGCACCTTGGGCATCAGATCCAGTAGCAAATAAGCATTGGTTAAGGCGACGGACTGAGCGCGGTTGAACAGACGCCCAAACTCATTTAATGCCTGTTCTGGATGCTCAATGTAAGCTAGAGTTCCGCCTGCTCCATCGGCAATTTTTTCTAAAATGTCCTGGTTCCAGTGTTCGCCAAATCCCAGAGTATTTAGAGTCAGTTTATACTCAGTCGCAAGTTGAGCTAATTTGAGACATTTTTTGTTGTCACCGTGTTCGTTCTCGCCATCTGTCAGTAGAAATGCTTGGGATACGGTATCTTTTTTACCCTTAGCCAGTTCTTCAATTGCCAGCTTCATCCCTTCATCGATAGCCGTGCCACCATCAGCGCTTAGAGAAGCAATCTGGTTTTTCAGTTTGGCGGTATCATTTACGACTTGATTGGGGACGATGACTTTGGCGCGGTGATCGAAGGCGACAACAGAGATGCGATCGCCAGGGTTAAGACGCTCGATCAGGCTTTGTGCTGCCTGTTTGACAATTTCCATAGGGCGCCCCCTCATCGAGCCGCTGCGATCGAGAATCAGGCACAAGTTAAGCGGCACGTTCCGTTCTGTATCGCCAGCAAGAGCCGACAGAGAAATCGATAGTTGACGCTGGCTACTTGCTTGAGTGGCATCAACATTGGCATCATTCAGAGCAGGCTGCAAACCAACTTTCATGGGATAAGACTCCAGTTAAGGCGAGAAGATATACGAATAACCTCACGGCAAAACGCCGCTTCTACGGAAGAAAATTTGTAAATTAGCGTACACATACTACTGACAGTAGGCTGCCTTCACAGCCGTCAGTGCAATCGGGTGGTATGCCACAGCCACGTTCAAAGCGCTACTATTTTTAAAGATAGCGCCATTATTGCAGCGAACCAAAGGCTATGGACTCACCTATAAAGGCTGTTCAATCTCCCTACTACGGCGATAACTTTTACCGGACACCGCCACCAGACTTACCCTCTCTGCTTTTAAAGGAGCGGATTGTCTATCTGGGAATGCCATTGGTGGCAGCGGTAACGGAACTGATAATCGCTGAACTGCTGTATTTGCAGTACGAAGACCCAGACAAACCGATCAAAATATACATCAATTCCACTGGTACATCGCGTTACGACGGCGAACCGATAGGTTTTGAAACCGAAGCCTTCGCCATTTGCGACACGATGAACTACATTAAGCCGCCTATCCAGACCATCTGCATCGGTTCGGCGATGGGAATGGCGGCGATGTTGCTCTCCGCTGGCACTAAAGGCTTTCGCGCCAGTCTCCCCAATGCCACGATTATCCTGCACCAAAGCAAGAGCTATGCTCGCGGTCAGGCGACGGATATTCAAATCCGCGCTAAAGAAGTGCTGGCAAATAAGGCAACCATGATTGATATCCTGTCGCGCAACACTGGTCAGAATACTGAAAAAATTGCCAAGGATATGGATAGGTTGTTGTACTTGACACCCCAGCAGGCTAAGGAATACGGCTTAATCGACGTGGTTCTAGAGTCGGCACAAGATTTGCCTACGCCGCTGCCCGCGGGTGTCCTCTAGGGGCTAGTGGTTCCTTTTTTCAAAAGCGATCGCATTTAACGATCGATAATCAACAATCAACTCAAAACTGATTTCGGAGTGCCGTATTATGCCTATTGGCGTCCCTAAAGTTCCGTATCGGCTACCTGGAGAGCAATATACCCAGTGGATTGATATCTACAATCGCCTCTACCGAGAACGGATTATTTTCCTGGGCAAAGACGTTGATGATGAACTGGCTAACCAGATAATTGCCGTCATGCTTTATCTGGATTCTGAAGATCCAGGTAAGGATATTTTTCTCTACATCAACTCTCCTGGTGGCGTAGTCACGTCGGGCATGGCTATCTATGACACCATGCAGCACATCAAGTCAGACGTTGTGACAATTTGCGTCGGTCTGGCGGCTTCTATGGGTTCATTCCTGCTGACAGCTGGGACAAAAGGCAAAAGGCTGGCTTTGCCCCACTCGCGGATTATGATCCACCAACCCTCTGGCGGTACGCGCGGACAAGCTACAGATATTGAGATTGAAGCGCGGGAAATTCTGCGGATTCGTCGGCAGCTAAATCAGATTTATGCTGATAAAACTGGTCAGCCGCTAGCGAAAATCGAGAAAGACATGGATCGTGACTTTTTCTTGTCTGCACAAGAGGCGATGGAATACGGGCTAATTGACCGCGTGATTGAAGAACGCCCGTAGAAGTTCGCTTTCCCCCATACCAAGCCAATTGGCGTATAGACGATGGACTATCGACAGTGGACAATGGGTAAGGGACTGGTCTAGAGTTTATAGTCTGAAGTCCAAAGTCTAAAGTCTGTAGAGGCTTTGCCTGCAACGTCTCTACAAATTAGATTGTCCATTATCCAAAATCTGCTGATAGCAGGAAGCTGCGCGATCGCTCTAATGAATCTGGCCGATTGCTATCGCTTGTTGGGATTAAGATCGGGATCTTCCGCGACTGAAATCAAAGCGTCTTATCGTCGTCTGGCATTTCAGTATCATCCTGATGTTAACCCTGGAAACAGGCAAGCCCACGATAAATTTATGGAGCTGACGGAGGCTTACAAGTTCCTCCTCAGCGTGGTAACTGCATCTGGGGCTAGGCAGACATCAAGCCAGCCCCCAGACGCTGATATTTTGTACGACCCGGCGGTGGCGACTAAGGTGACGCCGAAGCCGCCGCCCGTGCCAAATAGTCCACCGTTATCGCCAAGCGATCAAAAGCTAAAGTGGAATTCTTACCAACAGTTGCAGCAACTGCTTAAGTCCCGCAAGTTTGCCCGCGCGATTGCCCTGGCAGAAGGTTTAGCGCAGCGGTTTCCCCAAGATATGGAAGTGCGTCAGTGGCAGGCGATCGCATATCAACGCTGCGGTCATCAATTGGTAAATGAAAAGCAGTTGGACAAAGCTAGGAATTATCTCAAAAAAGCCCTGAAGACCGACCCCCACAACCGTTCTCTCTGGGCTGAGGTAGAACGAGATTTCCGCCGCATTGAACAGATATTTCGCTAATACTGAGTTAAGTTTTGAGTTTTGAATTAAGAATTCTTCTAACCTCATAAGTCATAACTCTCGCACTCGCCAGCCCAAGGAATTGTGACACTAAACGTGCTGCCAACTCCCACTTCACTTTCCACATTAATACTGCCGCCATGTAAATCCACGCACTTTTTCACAACCGCTAGCCCTAGCCCCGTTCCCACAACATCACCTACATTTGTGCCGCGCTGGAAGGCTTGATAAAGCTTTGGCCGATCTTCTAGCGGAATGCCAATACCCTGGTCTTGAACCTGCAAAATAGCTTTTCTCGCTTCACAACTAAGGGTGAAATAGATATTGCAGTTAGATGGTGAATATTTAATTGCATTGGCAAGTAAATTTGTGACAATAGACCGTAGCAGCTTTTCATCCAAACAAGCTTGTTCGCATGGGTTTTTGCTGGTGAAAGTGATACGACTCTTAGTGCGATCGCTCAACTCTATTTCTTCTACTATGTGTTGACAGAAGCTATCTAAATTCAGCGGTTCTGGATTAAACTCTAACTTGCCTGCTTCTGCTCTAGTCAGCGTCAAAATATCCGTTAAGAGCTGAGTCATAGTTTTTGCCGCTCCTTGAATGCGATATATATTTTTAAGCGTCTTCTCCTTCGGCCATTCTTTAGTGCAATTTTCTAGCAACTGAGCCGAAATTAAGATTGTGCTTAAAGGGGTGCGGAACTCATGAGAAGCCATTGAGAAAAAGCGCAGTTTTAGTTCGCTAAGTTCTCTTTCTTTTTCCAAAGTGCGGCGAATTTCTTCCGCCTGCTTCCGTTCGGTGACATCCTCTGTTACTCCAGCCCGTCGATATACTTCCCCAGCAGCATTTTTAATTGGAAAAGCGCGATCGCAAATCCATCGGATTACACCGTCTGGCTTGACAAGCCTATACTCAATTTCAAACTCTGTTTTAGCGTTCTTTTCCAGATTGACAACCACTCGCTCCCGATCCTCTGGATGGACGACTTCTAAGAAAGATTTAGGATTTGCATACAAACTCTCGCAACTACGTCCCCAGATTTTTTCATATACAGGATTTACATATAAAACTTCCTTCAGATCGGCATCGCTCATCCAAAATATTTCATGAATATTTTCCGCGATTTGGCGAAATTTTTCTTCGCTGGTTCGTAGCGCATCCTGTGCTTGCTTTTCTTCAGTAATATCACAAGCTAAAACCAGCCTTGCTCTCCGTCCGCCAAAAATTAATTCATGAGAAGTAATTTCGACATCAATAATAGTTCCATCCCGCTTTATATGTCTTTCTATGGCTACTCTCTTAACGCCGCGAGGAAGAGTTGAAATAATCTCTAGGAAAGCAGGCACATCTTCTGGAAGATGAATGTCCTTCATCGTCATCGTTAAAAACTCTGCTTGCGAATACCCGTAATGTTTTATTGCTAGATCGTTAACAGTAATAAAAGCTAGAGTTTCTAAATCGTAAACCCACAAAGGATGAGGATTAACCTCGAACAAGTTGCGGTATCGTAGTTCACTCTCCCGCAAATTCTGCTCTACTTTCTCGCGCTTAGTGATTTGTCGGATTAGAAGCCAGTAGACTGCAAAAAGCAGCGCAAAGCTTAAGCAAGAACCAGTGATATCCATGAGGATCGTCTCTCGGAAACTTTCTTGTGACTCCGCTGCGCGACGTAGCAAGAGCGATCGCTCCTCGCTTTCCATTTGGGCAATCTCTTTCCAGATTGCATCGTGCAGCATCAACCCTCGATCCGTGAGGGATATTTGAACCGCCGCGTTAGATTTATTCTTTTTGTACAACTCAACAGACTTTTCTATCAAAGCCACTCTTTCGGCAATTAGCGGTTCAAGGATATCTAGTCTTTGCTGGTGCTTGGCGTTATCAGCCGTGGAGCGCCGGAGTTCCTGGAATTTTGGATTAATATTTTCAATAGAAGTTTTGTAGGTGTCTAAATATAGCTCTTTTCCCGTAATTATATACCCCCGTCGCGCCCTCTCGGCATCGCGCACAGTAGTCAATACATCCCTAACTTCTTGCAAAACTTGGTAAGTATATTCGACCTTTTTTTGTCTTTCAAATAGTCTATTCATGTTGTGATACGAAACTATGCTAACGATGCTGAGGATTAGCATCGCCAGCCCCAAGCCGCCAGCAACGATTTTTTTTTCGAGGAGCCATTTCATCTGGGGTAATCTTTGAATGTTAGAAAATATTATTATCGTTTGGCTGCAACTTAGATTAGCGTTTTAATAAAACTTGCTAAAAATCCTGGTTAGATTAGCTAGAGTTTAAAAGGAGGTAAAACCATTTTTGCCTATGCTCCAATTTGCAAAATTGCACAGATATGCTACACGCGCATTATTAAAAAAGTCCATTAACAACATTATGATCGAGTTTTTTTATGAGAATGTATCTGGATGTTAGTTGACTGTTCCAATTAGGCCATTGTGACTATGCGGATTATGCTTGTTGAAGATGATGCCTGTCTGGCCGAAGCGCTGGCTGAAGCGCTCAGCGACCAGCTTTATGTCGTGGATGTGGTTAAAGACGGAGAAGCGGGCTGGGAGTATGCAAAAGCAATAGCCTATGACTTGATTTTGCTC
Organism: Microcoleus sp. FACHB-831; assembly: GCF_014695585.1. Taxonomy (NCBI): domain Bacteria; kingdom Bacillati; phylum Cyanobacteriota; class Cyanophyceae; order Oscillatoriales; family Microcoleaceae; genus Microcoleus; species Microcoleus sp. FACHB-831. The sequence continues at coordinate 115,998 of NZ_JACJON010000036.1, forward strand.
GATGTAATGCTTCCCAAGCTGGATGGGGTGAGTCTTTGCCAGCGACTACGCACGCATGGCTATCATTTACCAATTCTTATGCTGACTGCTAGGGACACCAGTACGGATAAAGTCTCTGGTTTAGACGCTGGAGCCGATGACTATGTGGTTAAACCGTTTGATTTGCAAGAGTTATTAGCGCGAATCCGTGCTTTGCTGCGTCGAGGCAGTTGTCCATCTACGCCAATTCTAATGTGGGGGAACCTCACGCTCGATCCCAGTACCTATGAAGTAATGTACGATAAGCAACCCGTTCACGTGACGCCGAAGGAGTATAGTCTCCTCGAACTGCTGCTCCGCAACGGTCGCAGGGTGTTGAGTCGTTCTGCGATCGTTGAACGTCTCTGGTCTTTGGAGAATCCGCCAGAAGAAGATACAGTCAAGGCTCACATTAAAAGCCTGCGTCATAAACTCAGAGCTGTAGCTGCTCCTGAAGACCTAATTGAGACTGTTCACGGCTTGGGGTACAGATTGAAACAACTTGCGTAAAATATCAAGTTTTCGTGGCTTCTGTGGGTTATCTTTTCCACAACCAGACAAACCCGCTTCAGTGTAATGCGATCGCCAGTCTTTTAGCTTCTTCCCGATTTCTTCCCGAAATTTTCTCAATTTATTCCCGATTCCTTTCCTAATTTCTATACTTCTATGTTGTAAATTAATAATGTATAAAAGCCCCGCTAGGTTTTTGATGGTGTAATTTACACAAAAAGAAGTCTAGTCTGCTGACTACCTTGCTTGAAAAGTGAAGATTAAATAAAGATGCATAGCGGAAGCAAAATGCATGAAAAAGTTCTCGTTATTGAAGATGCTCCAGACACTTTAACCAGCCTTCTTGACTTGTTAGAGTCTGAGGGTTTCCAAACTCTAGGCGCTAAAAATGGTTTAATTGGTTTGCAATTAGCCAAAGAACAGATGCCAGATTTGATTGTTTCTGACATAACTATGCCTGAAATGAATGGTTACGCGGTCTTAGACGCATTGCGGCAAGATCCCAAAACAGCGGAAATTCCTTTCATTTTTATGACAGGAGAAATGACCAATACCGATCGACGCCGAGGTTTGGAATTGGGAGCGGATGACTACTTGACTAAGCCAGTTATGCCAAATAAATTGATGGGGGCGATCGCGCTTCAGCTGAAAAACCGCGATCGCAAGTTTAAGTCATCAAATTACTGACTCAAACTGTTAATAAAAATCAGTGCGTGCATTGAAACAAGTACAAAGATACAAATGTTGAAATGCTTAAAAGGAATAGAAGTGAAATTATGAAAAATTACTCGCCTCAACAACAAGACTATATTCAGAAAAAAATAATTGAGAAATCCCTAAATGGCGTGGATTTGAGTGACGCTGACTTGAGCGAAGTGGTATTAAGCGGAGTCGATCTTAGAAAAGCCAACTTAAGTAGAGCCAACCTGAGCCAAGTAGATCTGCGTAAGGCTAATTTAAGAGGAGCCGTACTCAATCAGGGAGATTTAAGTGATGCAAATCTATTTCAAGCAAATCTGCGAGAAGCAGATTGCCGCGAGGCGAATTTGTGCAAAGCTAACCTGAGCGATGCTGATTTGTCGCAGGCAAATTTATGTGCGGCTTCGTTGTGGAGGACTACATTATCTAGAGCTAATTTATGGGCAACTTCCCTGTGCGAAGCCGATCTGAGCGAAGCCGATCTGAGCGATGCCAAACTGATGGAGGCGTCGCTTATTGGAGCTAATCTTGTTAGAGCCGATCTAACTGGAGCAAAGCTATGCGGAGCAAGGCTAACAGAAGCTAATTTGAGCCAAGTAAACTTGACTGGCGCAGATCTCAAGGGGGCAAATTTAAGCGGTGCAGATTTAACGGGAGCAGATTTGCGCGGGGCAAATTTGTGGGGGGCAAATCTGACGGATGCAACGCTTCATAAGACAATAATGCCTGACGGAACAATGCACAGCCACAAACTTGTAGTACCTCTATAGACGGGTATGGAAAATTGACTTATGGACGCAAGAAAGTCGTATTACGCTTGGTTTATTGATTTGGTTCCAGAGACAGCGGGCTACTCGTTTAAGTGTTGGCTACCTGAGAGGAACAGCTTAGTGAGCGATCGCACTGTTTATCCTAGTTTTGATGCGGCGCTGATAGCCGCTAAAGAACGCGCAGATCTAGAGGTTGCTAGTTGGGCACTATCGCATTTTCTCAATTACGTTCAAGCTAAGGGCACGATCAGCGCAGAAGAACGCGAGTCACTAGCGGCTTCAGTTATGGAAGTAGCTGGTATTGGCTAACATAATCTAGCCCAGAGTTTGACATATAATTTGCGCTTGACAAGCGCGATCGCGTGTTAACTGTTAACAACACCTGCATAGGAAACATAGGTAACAAATAAAAAGGGCGATCGCGCATTATCTTTTCACTTTTCTTTATCCCAATTCCTTAAGTAAAGACCAATAGATACTTGTCGTCAGATAAACAGGCTAGGCGACACCTTAAAGTAATCGCTAAGCGCCTTGGCTTGTGCCTTACTAATCGATCGCTTGCCATTTACAACTTCAGACACCACGCCACTCGATCCAATAACACCCACCAAGTCAGTTTGACGGGTACCACTGGCTTCCAAGAGGTGTTGGAGGATCTCATGAGGCGCCGATTTATCCATCGGATAGTTCTGTGTCTCATACGCTTCAATCAGCGTCACTAGCAACTTGTGTAAAGCACGCTCTTCGGGAGTTCGGTTTTTCGCAAACGTTAGGCGCTCTGCCACTGCCAGGGCGCGATCGTACTCCTCTTCTGTCTCAATGACTTGAGGAGCGAATTCAGCTAATAAATTGCGATAAACAGCTTGGTCAAAAGTAAGGGTCATTCTTCCATTTTCCCTTGTCGTATTCAGCATGAGTTAGAAAGTATTTGTAGTAAACTGTTTGGTCTTCGTAGTCCATACCGACAACCAGGCGATAGTCGTTGCCTTTTATAGTGAAGACAGTGAAACTTCCAACTGCTTCAGCATCGCGGTAAATCTTACGAACGTCCTCCAAACTCTGCCATTCCGCTTTTTTGACAGTTGCATACCAGGCGTCGATTTGCTTCTTGACATCGGGGTATTCGCCAGCATCAGTGCGGAGGTTCCGAATGTAAATTAGGTGCATTTATATTGAATTTTATAAGAAGCAATAAATATATAACTATTTTCTTATGCTCTCAAAATGAGAGTATTCTGTCAAAAAGTGATGTCTCCATCTGGAAGTTTCCGAGATCGGGTGCAAGATGAATAGCGAGTGAGTGGTGCAAGGGCGATCGCTGGGGTTTACATTCGGCAAACAGTTTTAAAGTCTACAAAACTATCCTTATCTCTCTTCGCTTTCAAGACGTGTAGGAGTGTATCGCTGTAACAATTCTTCTTGTGCAGCAATATTTTCAGCAAAAGCTGGTTGCAGCAGCCATGTCCGAGAGGTGGCGATCGCTACACTACACGCAGACAAGAGTAACTGTTTCATGGCTATAACATCTTAAAGAGGGAAATTTCGCACATCTAGGCGGTAATTGCCCTATGGCGCTGGGTTACGCGCGACCGCTCTTAGTTTAGCTAGGGAACCGGGCGATGTGGCGAAAATCCCGGTGTAACTTTGATGATGGAGCGCGATCCCAACGCCTGGGTTCTTGATACACCTCAAACCTTAGTGCTACTTAGGAAGCACTGCGCTACAATAGTATTGTTTGCTTTTGTCAAATATAGACTTTAAGAGAGAATCATTATCGCTCCCAAACAACTGATTAACAATCAAATCAAGTCTGCTCAGGTTCTTTTGATTGACCATGAGAACAACAATCGTGGCTTGATTGATACCCGTGAGGCTCTAGAAATAGCTGAAAATGCAGGACTAGATCTTGTCATAGTCTCCGAAAGTAAAGATGCTCCCGTAGCTAAAATTTTGAACTACGGCAAGCATCAGTATCAACAGAAAAAACGTCAGCGCCAAAGTTCTCAACCAACGGTTAAGGAAGTTCAGCTCCGTCCCAATGTTGGTGAATCTGATTACACCTTACGCATCGAGAGAGCGACCGAGTGGTTGAGTAAGGGTAATTCAGTTAAGTTTCAGATTCGTTTACGGGGCAGGGAAAATCAACATCGCGATCGCGCTACAGAACTGCTAGACCGTGTTGTAGCTGACCTAGCTAAAGTCGGTAAAGTTATGTCTTTTGATAAACGGTCGCTAATAGTTCAGGTCATTCCAGCCTAGATTAAGTTTCCAGGAATCTCCCAGGAGGTTCCTGGATGAAAAAATTGCACCAAAAACTTTGTGTCAAGAATGCCCCACTCTGCATAGACGTTCTGACATATGAGTTAAATATTTCAAAAGCGATCGCTGTGCTTTTTCTCTGTAGAATTACAGCTATGTAAATAGCAAGAGGCTTGTGCAATGGCGATCGCTATTCCACGAATTTTGGCAACCCTGGGAGAATGTCGATTTTCAGCCAGTATTGCAGCATTCAACGGTTGCGCTTCTTTCAACTTCAGCTTTAAAAGGCTAAATCCAGGAGCCGTCCCCGCCGTTAATTCTGCCTGAACTGAACTCAACAAAGGATATCGCTACTCTCTTCAACTAAAGAGCGATCGCTTGTTAATTTGTTGAACCGCCAAGACGCCAAGGACGCCAAGTTAAGAGAGGAGAAAGAGGGCGATCTGCTGCGGTCTGCGAGGGGTGTCACGCGGGTGGACGAGGCTGTTCAAAAGACTTTCCATTTGGCATCGGCATTTTCTGTGGGATATGCTTGTCAAGATCAGCATATTTTTCGTCTGTGCGGCTTTCCACTTCAGCTGGGCAACTTTGTTAAAGGCGGTCAAATAAATGAATGAGAGGGATCGAAGAAGTTCATCAAATCACAATCAAAACCCTCAAGGGCGGCAGAACCTCGTATTTATTTTTTCCGGGATTATTCTTGTTACTGCAATAACTGCATCTCTAGTTACTTTCGCACTTCTAAAACAAGATGAGCTATTCGGTCGAATAAACGCTACTCCATCACCGACTGCTACCCCCACTCCAGCGTCCGCAGCATCGCCGACTCCCACTCCCACTCCAACAGCCACAGAATCACCGACTCCCACTCCCACTCCAACACCTACTTTAGCGCCACCTTCTTCAGCTTCCTCCCCGGCTCCTGATCCGGGCAACACTATGGGTCAAGCTCTCAATCTGGGCATCCTCAAGGACACTCGCACCTACAATGATTTTGTGGGGAGTGTTGATGTAGTTGATTATTATCGCTTCCAATTAGACACAACCAGCAATGTCGCTGTCAACCTCAGCAGCCTGAACGCTTATACTCACGTCGAATTGATTTTAGACCGCAACACTAATGGTCAGGTTGATAATGGTGAGGTTCTATATCAAAACGCTCGTTCTTCCTCAGCTTCGATCGGTCAGCCGTTGGGGGCAGGCACTTATTTTATCCGGGTGTATCCCGACAGCCGCAACGAGAACACTACTTATACCATTGAAGTCGCGGCTACTCCAGTGGGAACCAAGTGAAACGCTTCGGGGAGTGGTTCGTAAAGAACTTAGTGCGATCGCGCTTTTGGTGTTGTAGTAGATAAAGGAGCGATCGTGCCCAAAGTCAGGATGACACGCGCCAAATCTTTACTGTCATGTCCGCACTCCCACTAACTAAAGTTTGTCCATCAGGGCTAAAAGCGATCGCATAAACCTTGTTTGAATGTCCCAGGGTTTGGAGCATCTGCCCAGTGCGCCATTTCCAAATTCTAATGGTGTTGTCACTACCACCACTAGCGAGAGTCTGATTATCGGGGCTAAAGGCCACACACTCAACCCCGCCTGAATGTCCCGTGAGGGTGCGAAGCAGTTCTCCAGTGTCAGAACGCCATAGCTTAATTTTCTTCTCCTCATCACCACTAGCCAAAATCTCCCCATCCGGGCTGAAGGCAACCGCATTAAAACCACCAACCCAGGTGTTAACCCAGTATTGAGCCGGATTAAACCAGCCTGAAGATCCATTGAGGGTGCGGATTTCTTGACGTGTCCGCAAATTCCAAATCTTGATTGTATTGTCCTGAGCGCCACTGGCTAGTAGGGGCCCGTCGGCGCCCGCCCCCCCATCGGGGCTGATGGCGACGCAACTAACCGGATATACAAAATGCCCCCTGAAGTTGTACAGCAGTTGCCCTGAACCCAAATCCCACAGCTTGATTGTACCGTCCATAGTACCGCTGGCAAGGGTGCGGCCATCGGAGCCACCAATTGCCACTGACAGTACGCTGTCCGAATCTTGAGCTAGGGCGCGGAGCAATTCCCCGGTGGGCAGACGCCAAACTTTGATCGTCTTGTCCTCACTGCCACTGGCTAGTAGGGGCGGCGAGGTGCCCGCCCCAGCCTCCTGGCTGAAGGCAAGGGAACGAACTGAGCCTGAATGCCCCGTGAGGGTGTACAGCAGTTCTCCAGTGTCCAGACGCCACAGCTTGATTGTAGCGTCCGCACTACCGCTGGCAAGGGTCTGGCTATCCGGGCTAATCGCAACTGACATAACTGATTTGGAATGACCTGTGAGGGTGTGTACGCATCTCCAAGTTCCATCCGCAAGACTAGGGGTTCTATTCTCCCGTCCACCCATTTCTAGCCAACTTAGGGGGACTACAGTCGGGTTCTGCCAGATTGTAGCTAACCCAGCTGCACCAGGAAATTCATTATCACAGCCTTCATCACCCAATCTCTTTTTGGCGTTTCGCACCGCCAAGTATAAAGACTCCCCACTCGAAAAGGCTGTTAGGAAATACTTCAAAAACTTTTGGGCAACTCGATCCGGAACAGGTTCCCGCATCACAATCACTTGCGGAATATTCAAATCAGCTAAATCCTCTGCTAATTTCAACCCATCACAAGAGTTGAAAATAGCTAACTGCAAACCATGTTCAATTGCTTTTCTTAAGCCATTCTTTAAATTTGTAATTGTCAGCTTCTCTGTTTTATTGATAGAAATAATACCGCTTTCGCCTTCCCTAGAACTATGTCCAGCAAAAAATAAAATATCCCAGTCTTGTTCCCACAAGCGATCGCTCACTTCCGGGCGTGTTGGTTGTGGAAGAAAGAGCGGAGGTATACCAGTCGGCAAGGAATTTAGAAAATTCCGATCTGCCTCAACTTCAATTCCGTCGCTATTGCCCAAAATTGCCAATAGTCTGACTTCTGTTTTGCTGACCAGTCGTTTTGATATATAAACTTGTTCATAGTTGCATGGAATTAAAGCTATTTCTACCTTTGTATATTTATCAAACAAATCCCATTCACTCCAAGGCAGTCTCCTGAGCAAGTCGTCTTCAGTTTTAATCAACACCCTAACTTCTTCTTGTCGTTCCCGGCTGTCCCGTAACTCTTCCCTTAGTCTCTCCCTGATCTCTTGAAACCTACTATGATCAGATTTTTTTAGCCAATCTTTAATGTTTTCTCTAAATTGTTCAAATAATTCGTGACATTCATCGCGGAGTCTGCCTACATCCGGTATCCGTCGTCCCGTCCGTTGTCGCTTTGCTTGTTCTCGGAAACACAACTCTAGGTGCAAATACTTTAATTTCCAACTATCATATAACTCCGGGATATGTGGAGCAGGGGGCAAGTTACCGTTAACTTCTCCGGACGGATACCGCAAATTTACGCTAAAACCATAATTGAAGCAGCCGTTATTGATATTTAAGAACAATAATTTAGTCATGGCGGTTTTGACAAATTACTACTCATTCATATGAAAAATATTCGGTAATGCTGTCATCACCTAAAGAAAGCTGTACCCTGAACTGTTCTCCTGATGAAAAAAATAATTCTTGGATCAGACCCTGAGAGTTTTTAGTGACGGGGATTTCTAAAGGTTCTTCTGATTCAATGAATATAGCGATTTTGAGATTTTCAGGCAGATAAGTTTGCTCACCAAGGGGATAAACACCCAGAAATGTACTAATTTCTCCATCTTCAATTTGCTTCAAATCGAGAATTAAAGCTAATGCGCGATCGCCCACCTGAATCTGTTTAGCTCGTTTAACAGCATTTGACCTAAAAGCTGGACTTCTTGTTCTTATACCAAAAATCTCTTCAATTGTCTGCCAGCCAGCCTGAATTGCCTCAACAAAGTTATCCTGAAACCACTCGCCTAAATTCACTGGTGTAGCAGATTGTATTACCGACTCCAGTTGCACATCCAAAACGGGTACACCTAATAACTCTGTCAACTCCCCAGTTCTGAACAACTCCTGAATCTGCTCAAATCCTTCTTGAGTACCATCAAAGACTAGCACTATACTACCCTCCTCAATTTTTTCTACTCTTAGGGAGGCATTACCCATAATTCGTCTCAGCAGATCGAGAATTGCTTCTAACTGGAGGTTGTGAATATGAGGGATATCAATCGTCAGTCTCCATTTTGCCCTTACTTCTCCATTTGTGGGTGGATCAAACGGGCTTCTTTTATATCCTAAATTTTCCAGCAATCTAGGAATATTTGACCATTGTATCCTTACGGCCTCATTTGTTTTACTTTGAATAAGGGTTTCAATATATCGATACAAACCTCTAGATAAATCAACATTTATACCCTCCGGGTTGACACCGAGAAGTTTAGCAATTTCCCTGGGCTGCTTATTACAAAGTAATGCACAGAGGCAGTCTGATTCTTTTTGTGAAAGTGTCTGTTCTCTTTCGCTATTCGTAAAAACTTGCTTGGCCTCGCTCAATTCTTTACAGATTTTTTCTATTTTCCAAGTAGCATTTACTTGTTTGACCAGTTGATTGATGTTCATTTTAATGCTTCCTTAACTAAGGAATTAACACATTTTCCTAAACTACCTAATAATTGCTAATGCTTGTTAGGTAAATATGCCATTATACTAAGTTTTGCTAATGCCTTGATATTAACTATTAGTTACATACGAATGAGTGCCTTTGTTAGGTTGTAATTGCATTCACCAAAACCTAAAAAGGAAGCTTAATCAACCATGATCAGTAATTTGGAAAAATTCGTGTTTACAGTCGTGACATCATTGCTCATGCTAGCTACCTCAAACTTGGGCAATAGCAATAATCATAAACCATCAGAGACATCTGCGATCGCCACTTTTAGCACTTTAACTGGACAGATGGCTGAGACTCAAGGCGAACTACCGATCAAAGCTAACGAGAAGTGTGAGAATGGCAAAACTGTCCCCTAGCAGTTAAGGCTAACTTGCCATTGTTAGTTAAAAGCCGCGATCGCACTCAAGAGGATGTCTAAATTCGGCATCCTCTTATTTTATTTATATTTTGACGGTTTTAGTTACCTTTCCTCTCGTAGCGATCGCGTTCCATTAGCGCCTTGTTCAGATTTTTCAGTAAGTCTTCCTTCACTTTATTATCGGTCGTCACTTGCAGACCTTCCTTAAGTACCTCAACAGCTACCCCATAATTTCCTTCTAAAGTCTCCAAGCGTCCCAACTTATTGTAAGCTTTGCCGAAATTAGACAGTTTGATAGACTTCTCGTATTCAGTACGAGCATCCTGAAGTTTTCCCTGCTTTTCGTAAAGCGAACCCCGATTATAGTGAGCTTTCCCATAATTCGGGTTTAGTAGTAATGCAGATTTGTAGAAACCCTCTGCTGTACCCAATCGATCTTGCAGATGGTTTTCTACTCCTATATCGTTGAATACAACAGCCATTTGAGGCGATGAAAACCATAAGCCAGTAAGCCCCAGCACCATTGATGCTGCAACCCCAATTTTAAGCTTAATCGATTTAATTTTTGTGGTGTGGGCATCTTGTCTGCCTGACTCTGTTAAGGACAATTCAGTAATTATCCCTATAGCTTTACAATCTGCGATCGCTTCCAAACATTGCCCAATAATTTCTGTATTTTGCGGTCTTTGGCCTGGCAATGAAGCCATTAGCAAATCAATTAAATCAGCAAATCTAGGCGAAATTTGAGGAGCATTTTCTCGCCAATTAAACTCCCCTGTATGATAATCCATCAACTCAGATGGGTGTTTACCTGTCAGCAAATGTACAAAAGTACGCCCCAAAGCAAAAAAATCCGATTGCGGCAAAGCCACACCATCAAATTGCTCTGGGGGAGTATAACCTGATGTTCCAATTCTTGTCACCCCGCATCTGCTAGCGATGTTGATTAGGTAAGTATCAGTAATTAATCTGACTGCACCAAAGTCAATCAACACCAGCTTTCCATCAGGTTGCAACATGATGTTAGATGGTTTAATATCCCGGTGTATGTATTGCTGCTTATGGATGCACTCTATAATTCCCACCAGTTGTTTTAACCAGTCAAATGCTTGCTCTTGGGTGATGGATTGATTGTTGCGACCGCTCTGCCATTCTTCTAAATTGCAACCATCAATTTTTTCCATTACTATGCAGTGCCAAAGCTTATTGGCTTCATCTTTCCAAATGAAATCCCCGTCTGGCTGCACTCTGGGAATTCCTGGATGACGCAGCAATTTTAATGCTTCGGCTTCTCTCTCAAATAAGCTTATATGCTTGCTAGAGTTTCTGAGCAGAATTTTTAAGACTTTGGGCGTGCCGAATTCGCACACCTCAAATATCTCAGCAAATCCGCCTTTGCCTAGCGATTTAATAACTCGATAGCGCTCTTGCAGTAACGTTCCCGGATGAATCATGTTAACGGTATTGTTTAATAACATATTTTGCTACTACGGGTTGCAGAGTGAACAAAGTTTGACTTGATGCTGTGACTTTTTCCAAGAGCGATCGCCTCCCTAAATCTTCCAACGCCTTGACTAATTCTGTTGAGGTTTTTAACTGCATCTCACCTCGCAAATCGCCCAATGATAATGGCTGTTGTTGAATCGCTAATTGGTACATAATTTTTTTTTCTAACTCTGACAACCTATTAAACTGATCCTCTAACACTTCTTCAAAATCACCCAAGTACAGTGAATTGCTTAAAAATTCACCAACCCTATTACCATATACATCTCGAATTGTGGTACAGACTATCATCAACCACAGGGGATTACCTTGGTACAGTCTAGTAATCTCTGACCATCTCTCCTCTTCAGATAAACCTCTTTCTCTGAAAATCTCTCCTGCTTCTATATCCTTCAATCCACCCAATTTCCATACTCGAACTGGTTGATTATCTGCTTGCCGTAACGCCACATCTCTAGGTGTTTCCCGACTTGTCAGCAATAAGCAACTCTGATGCGGTACTTCCCCGATTTGTTTGAGTAGTTCCCCATAATTATGATAACCTTCAAGATAGTGTCCTGCTGGCTTTCCCGGTCGCAAAATCGCTTCCACTTGATCGATTACCACCAGACACCGATGCTGTTGTAGATGCTTAATTAGGTGCGAAATAGTTGCTGAGTTATCACTTTCCCGGCCATCATAAAAAAATGAAATTAAATCTTCTAGAAGTTGCGTGAGGGGTGGAGAATTGCGGAGACTTCGCCAAATGACATACTCAAAATGATGGTGAATCTGTTTGGCTAACTTCACACAAAGAGAAGTTTTGCCAATTCCGCCTATACCCAACAGTGTTATTAAACGACAGCGATCGCGCACAATCCATTGCTCTAGTGTAGCCAGTTCATCAGTGCGCCCGTAGAAACTGGAGACATCCACCGCCTCACCCCAATCCAAGCATCGGCTGGCAATCCCCACAAAACTAGAGTCACTCGCCTCTAGTTCTAGCTTGCCATTGCTGCAATCATCAGGTAATTGAGTAAATATTTGCGTTAGTTCCCCCGGTGCCACCCCTAACGCCGTTGCAATCTTCTGAAGCGTTATCGGTTCAGGACTAGCAATTTCACCGCTAGCTAGTCTGCTGATATGGTCTCTTCCTATGCCAGCCTCTTTTGCCAGTTTGTATTGCGAGAAACCCTTTTGCGCCAGTAGTTGTGTAAACGCCTTTCCAGAATGCCGATTTTTCTTAGGTTTTGGCACAGCGACTATTCCTCAACGTTCAACGTTGTTCAATCATCGCACATTCAACTCGTTGCGTAAGTTCAACTATACAATCAGCTGCAAACTGCTAAAAAATATAGCTAAAGCTTGAAAAAGTTGATTTAGGAGTTGGCAAATGTCAGAAGTTGCGTTTTACGACAATGGCATAGTTAAAGTTACAAGAACCTTATTTGAGGTTCCTGGTACGCAATACCCAATTCGCAACATCGGTGCAGTTAAAACATCGATAGAAACTCCTAGTCGCACAGGGCCACTCATTTGCCTTGTTATTGGAGTTATCCTGCTAGTCGCTTATGTGGGTATTCTGGTAATCGCGTTGGCAATTTTGTGGTCGATTTCTCAAAAACCTACTTATTGGATTGTCGTAGTTTCGGCTGGAACTGAATCTAGAGCTTTTTCTTCTAGAGATCCCAATCAAATTAGAGAAATTCAATCAGCCATAAACGCGGCACTAAGTCAGCATTAATCAAAGCAATCGGGCAAAATACAACCTAAACTCGCAGGAAATTTAACAATGATCACAGTAAAAGTTTTCTATAAAGATTCTGGCAAACCCGCAGATAGTAAGAAGGTTGCTCTTGGAATTGATGGTTTTTTTAGTGGAGGAGTTACTAAAGATCAATGGACAGACGAAGATGGAGAAGCGCATTTTGATACAGAATCATGCACTGGCAGAATCTTTGTGAACGGTTCAATCAAGTATGAGGGTAGAATAGCTGGTCGAATGGTGGTTTATATCTGATTTGAGAGGTGGAATAAGCAAGCATTTGGACAGCCTAAAAATCCAGTGAAGCAAAATAAGTGGTTGTCCGATGCTTTGCCATTAATTGAGATAGTTGTTTGTATTGGAAGACTTTTGGGCGGGCATATCTGTAAAAATCTTAAACTCTAACAACTCTATGGCTCTTGATCTCGATTTGTTTTCAAACTCTAATTTCCGCAACACAATTCAGCGCTATTGTAACCAACTGGGATGGGGAATTAACGATATCAATGCTCGTCGAGCAATTTTGAAGTTCACTGCTAACTCTGGCAACACTCAAACTCTTTTTATCATTCGGTATGAAAACACGCTGGAATTCTCTGTCCCCAGCGGTATCAAGTTCAACAGCGCAGAAGATGTGCCGGGATGGATGTCTAATATGCTTCTGTGCAAGAATACTGAATACAAAATCGGCTTTTGGTGCATAGAGGATCTCGACAGTAGAAAAATATTTTCAGTCATGCACAATGCTGAAATCAGCCTGATAAATGTAGAATATTTTGGCAAAGTTGTCTTGAAGTTAGTTAATGAATGCGACGAATTTGAGCAATTAGTTGCCAAAGCTCTCCGGGGTTATTAGTTGAAATAAAACCTGTATGCGTAGCCTAGTCAGTTGTGGTAATTGCTAGGCGCGATCGCACTTCATAACCCTTGATTGGCAGGTTTTGTTTCTATAGCCGCGATGAACAATCGCCAGGGCAAAACCCCAAGAAAAAGGCTCCCCAACATCGAGGAGCCTTTTTATTTAACTATTGTTAGCGATCGCTAACTACCACCGATACTCGGCGCACGCAAAGACACCGTTTCCGCTGTCTGTCGCTGCTGCGCCAAAGTTGGCACAGAATCACGCAGCCGTTCCGTCAACTGTATCGTTGTCGCATCGTAAATCTGCGTCAACAACTTGGGATAAAAACCAATCCCAATAATCGGCACCAACAAACAAGCAATGATAAACACCTCACGTGGTTCCGCATCAATCAAAGCTTCGTGTTCAACTAACTCTTTGTTCTCCGAACCGTAGAAAATTTCCCGCAGCATCGATAGTAAATAGATGGGCGTAAGAATAACACCAACTGCTGCTAAGAAAACCACCACAACCTTAAACGTAGAGTTATAAGCATCGCTCGTAGCAAAGCCTACAAACACCATTAATTCTGCTACAAATCCGCTCATCCCAGGCAACGCCAAAGATGCCATAGAACAAGCAGTAAACATGGCGAAAATTTTACGCATCTTCTGACCGACGCCGCCCATTTCATCAAGCATCAGGGTGTGCGTGCGGTCGTAAGTTGCTCCTACCAAGAAGAACAAACTCGCCCCAATTAACCCGTGAGATACCATTTGCAAGACTGCACCGCTTAAGCCCAAATCGGTAAACGAGCCAAGGCCAATTAGCACAAATCCCATGTGGGAAATCGAGGAATAAGCGATTTTGCGCTTAAGATTTCGCTGGGCAAAAGACGTAAGAGCCGCGTAGATAATGTTGGTAACGCCCAAAATCACTAACACTGGCGCAAAGACAGCATGAGCGTCGGGGAGCATCTGAGCATTCATCCGAACTAAGGCGTATCCACCCATTTTCAAAAGAATACCAGCCAGCAACATATGCACGGGTGCTGTAGCTTCGCCGTGAGCATCGGGAAGCCACGTATGTAGGGGAATGATGGGAAGCTTGACGCCGTAGGCAATCAAGAAACCAGCGTAGATCAAGAGTTGAAAATTGAGGGCGTAATCTTTAGCGCCCAGCGCTCTCATATCAAACGTTAGCGTATCGCCGTAAAACGCCATCGCCAACGCCGCCACCAAAATGAACAGCGAACCGCCTGCGGTATACAAAATAAATTTCGTCGCCGCGTACAGGCGCTTCTTGCCACCCCAGATTGCCAGCAGCAAGTAGACGGGAATCAGTTCCAGTTCCCACACCAGGAAAAACAACAGCATATCCTGGACGGCAAACACGGCAATCTGACCGCCATACATTGCCAGTATCAAAAAGTAAAACAGCTTTGGCTTAAATGTAACGGGCCAAGCTGCCAAAGTTGCCAATGTAGTAATGAAGCCAGTGAGTAATACCAAGGGCATCGATAAGCCATCCACACCCAACGACCACTTTAAGTCGATTTGGGGTACCCAAGAGTAACTTTCCACCATTTGGAGATTGGGGTTAGAAAAGTCGTACTGGGTATAGAAGGCATAAACCATTACGGCAAAATCAATCAACCCGATAATCAGCGCGTACCAGCGCACTGTCCGACCATCTTTATCGGGAATAATCGGTATTAGAAGCGACGCCGCAACGGGAAACAAAATGATGAAAGTTAGCCAAGGAAAATTTTCAATGTTCATAGGTAATTGGTAATTGCTCATGCGGCAATGGGAGTCCGGAGTCCGAATTCCGGAGTCTGGGGAGAAGGGTTAAAACCCATTCCCCATTCCCTATTTCCCATGCCCCTAATCCCCTAAAGGGGGCGCCGAGTTCCCCACTATCAAGTCACGCTAAAGACAATTACTCCTACGAGAACTGCCCCAAACACAATCAGCGCATAGAATTGGGCGCGACCTGTTTCAAAGTATTTCAGACTTTCACCACTTAAGAGCGTAGCCAAGCCAGTCAAGTTAACTGCACCATCGACAACCCGAAAGTCTACTTCCATAACTTGCCGCGCAACTCGGCGAATGCCTTGAACGAAGACAGCGTTATAGATGTCGTCGAAGTACCACTTGTTGAGAGATAGTTTGTACAGAGCGGGGATTTTAGCAGC
The DNA here is from genome assembly GCF_014695585.1 of Microcoleus sp. FACHB-831. Taxonomy (NCBI): domain Bacteria; kingdom Bacillati; phylum Cyanobacteriota; class Cyanophyceae; order Oscillatoriales; family Microcoleaceae; genus Microcoleus; species Microcoleus sp. FACHB-831. The sequence continues at coordinate 131,514 of NZ_JACJON010000036.1, forward strand.
GATCGCAGCCGGGTCGATCTTACCCCGCAGATACATCAGCGAAGCTAAGGTAATCCCAATCAAGGCAATTCCCACCGAATTACCCGCCATGATCAGAAATTCCGTCAAGTTAAACTCAGCCGCGTGTTCCAACACCTCAGCCGTCGATTCCGAAGGAGCATGAATAAACTCCTCGAAGTAGTTGTTAAACGGCGTTCCTACCAAACCAATCAGCGCTGAAGGAATAGCCAAAATCATCAGCGGCAGAGTCATCGTTATCGGTGACTCATGGGGAAACTCGCTGTGGTGATGATCTCCATGCTCGTCATGACTGTGGCTGTCATGTCCCTTTGAATGCAACTCTCTGGTATCCATCGCACCAGGGCCAAAGGCTAACTCAGCCGGAGCCTCTCCTGCTCCCGCTAGGAGTTGCTTGCGAATATCCATCTCATTGCCCCGGAACTTGCCCTCAAACGTCCGGAAATACATCCGGAACATATAGAACGCAGTCATCCCCGCCGTCAGCCAGCCGATGCCCCACAGAACCGGATTGGCTGCAAAGGCAGAACCCAGGATTTCATCTTTCGACCAAAACCCTGCAAAAGGAGGAATCCCCGAAATCGCCAACGTTCCGATCAAAAACGTGCTAGCGGTGATGGGCATATACTTCCGCAATCCACCCATCAAACGCATATCCTGCGCTAAGACGGCATCGTGACCTACGACATTTTCCATGCCGTGAATTACCGAACCACTACCCAAAAACATCATCGCCTTGAAGTAGGCGTGGGTCATCAGGTGGAAGAGTCCAGCACTGTAAGCACCAACTCCCAGCGCCATCACCATGTAGCCTAGCTGGGACATTGTGGAATAGGCTAGGCCCTTCTTAATGTCATTTTGGGTAATGGCAATTGTTGCCCCCAAGAAGGCAGTTAGAGCACCCGTCCAAGCAATGACGTTCATTGCTAGGGGGATGCCTTCAAACACGGGGTACATCCGTGCAATCAGGAAGACACCAGCGGCCACCATCGTCGCCGCGTGGATTAGGGCTGAGATGGGCGTGGGGCCTTCCATCGCATCTGGCAGCCAAACGTGCAAGGGGAACTGAGCGGATTTAGCCACTGGCCCCATAAAGACCAAAATCGCAAACAAAGCGGCGAGACCTGCACTTAAGTAGCCTTGTTCGACGAAGGCATGCAGGCGATCGCCCATGATATCAAAATCAAAGCTTCCGGTTGCCCAGTACAGGCCGAGTATCCCCAAAAGCAGGCCAAAGTCGCCTACGCGGTTGGTGACAAAAGCTTTTTGGCAAGCATCGGCTGCGCCCTTGCGATCGTACCAAAAGCCGATCAGCAAGTAGGAACACATACCGACCAGTTCCCAGAAGATATACACCTGCACGAGGTTGGCGCTAACTACAAGACCCAACATCGAGGAGCTAAACAGGCTCAGGTACGCATAGAAGCGCACGTACCCCGGATCGTGAGCCATGTAACCATCGGTGTAGATCATCACCAGGAAAGCGACGGTGGTAACAATTACCAACATCAAGGCGGTGAGATGGTCGATGGTGTAGCCCATACTCAGGTGAAAATTTCCAGCCGCTGCCCATTCCAGGCTGCGGGTGTATGGCTCGTGCCCTTGAATTTGACTCCAGAGAAGGGCAAAGGAGTAAGTCATCGCTGCCCCGATTAGCGAGACGATGAAGACGGCGTTTAACTGCCGCAAACGGTTGGTCAACCGATTAATCGAGATTAGTCCCAAACCGACCAGCATTGCTCCAGCTAGTGGCAGGACTGGGATTAACCAGGCATATTGATAGAGCGGTTCCATCAGTTAGGCTAACTTTAATTTTCTTTACTATTTTGGCAATACTGTTACCAATTGTGACCTATTGCTAGGTTAAAAAAGGTTTATGAATTATGTACAACAAGGAAATAAGCTGACAAATAAAAAAAACACCAGCCTTTTATGCCGGTGGGAAGAAGAATATTTCCGGAGTATGCCGTAAGCTTTAGCCTGAAAGCGAGTCAGCAGTTAGGAGTACGAATTCACGCATTGCAAAACTCAAAAACCTTGAAGCCTTCTGACGCTGCCCAGAACGCACCTGACTAAGCCGAAGTTTGTAAGGAAGTTACCATAGTATTTTCTAGCGCCCGAAGCAAATCCTCCCGTCCGTTAAAGCCTTCGAGTCGGTGAACGACTTTGCCGTTCTCAAACAAGATTATTGTGGGTAGGGTTGTCAGCCGATACGTGTTTGCGAGCTTTAAACTTTGATCGGCATTAATTCCGACTAATTTGACTTTTGCGCCCCAATCTGACTGAAAACGCATCAGTAGCGGATTAATTATCCGACAAAGGCCACACCAGGGCGCCCAAAAATGAACTAGCACTGGAGTGGAAGATTCTAAAACTTCTTGTGAAAACGTGCGATCGCTAACAGTCAGCACCATGCTCCCTCGAGTTTTATGTATTTTTACTATTTCTTGGGATCATGTTATATCCATTTGGGATCATCTGGCTAAGCCTAATTACGGAATTACAAGTTGACATTTGCGGTTACTCGTAATAGAAACGGGTGCGCCCACCACAGCAGGAAGACAAAACCAGCCACACCCACGTAGGAGGGACGGAGAAACTCCCGCCATTCGAGGGTTTGGCGCCCTTGGAAAATGGCAAGAAAGGGGACGATGGATGTGCGGGCTTTTACAGCTTCAAAGGCTTGCCCGTAGCGGCTACTCAGACGCCTGTCGCCATGCCAGACACCGAAAGCGTGGTGCAGGACAAGCCCGATGGATGTCACTAGGGTAAAGGTGGTGCCAATCCAGAGAGTGTGGGCGATACACCAAATTACTTGTCCTACCATTTGGGGGTGTCTGGTGATGCGGATGATCCCAGTTTCGTAGAGGTGGACTGCGGGTTTTTGGATGGCGGCAATTTCGAGTAGGTTAAAGGTCGCCGGGTAAAGAAATAAGAAGGAAATTGCCGACAGTATCCAGACGGTGGGTTTTACTCCTGGTACGCCTTGAGCTTGCCACAACTGCAAGCCGTCATAGCGATGATTAAAGAAATAAACAATCAGCACGACTGCTAAAGGTAGGCTGACTAAGGCAAAGAGAACGCGATAGAGGCGGGGGCCGATTTTAGTTTCGCCCCAAGGTCGGAGGGAAGCAAGGCCGCTATGAGCTAGAGCAAAGCCTAGCAGCAGTCCCAGCATAATCAAATGGCTATCCAATTGCCAGCGGTCAAAACTCATCAATGTTTAAGTAAGTTTAAAGAGGGTAAATTTCACTACAGTCAACGCCTCTTGGTATTCCCTGAGAGACTTGATCTCGTGTTGTGTTACTGTCGATTTCTGAGAGGCTTTACAACGGAGTGGGCAATTAATCGCTTGAGCGTCGGCTCCATCTCCAAAATTGTTGGTTGCCTCAGTCGCTCCTTTCGCCTTTTAGGTTTAGTCGTATGTCTGACCTTCCTTTCACTCTAGATCAACTCCGCATTCTCAAAGCGATCGCCGCTGAGGGGAGCTTCAAGCGTGCCGCCGATAGCCTCTATGTCTCTCAACCCGCCGTTAGTCTGCAAGTGCAAAACTTAGAACGGCAGCTAGATGTGCCGTTGTTCGACCGGGGGGGACGACGGGCACAACTGACAGAAGCAGGACACTTGCTCCTCAGCTACGGCGAAAAAATCCTGACACTTTGTCAGGAAACCTGCCGCGCCATCGAAGACCTGCAAAATCTCCAGGGTGGCACCCTGATTGTAGGCGCTTCTCAGACGACAGGAACCTATCTGCTGCCCCGCATGATCGGGTTGTTCCGGCAAAGTTATCCGGATGTGGCCGTGCAATTGCACGTTCACTCGACTAGGCGCACCGCCTGGAGCGTCGCTAACGGTCAAGTTGACCTAGCGATCATTGGAGGAGAAGTGCCTTCGGATCTGCAAGACGCCTTAGAAATTATTCCATATGCGGAAGATGAACTAGCCCTCATCTTGCCAGTTTTTCATCCCTTGGCCAAAATCCCTACCATCCAGAGAGAAGACCTTTATAAATTGCAGTTTATTGCCTTAGATTCCCAGTCAACCATCCGTAAGGTAATTGACAACGTGCTAATTCGCGCCGATATTGACCCCCGCCGTCTCAAAATCGAGATGGAACTAAACTCAATTGAGGCGATTAAAAATGCCGTACAAGCAGGATTGGGAGCAGCCTTTGTATCGTTGGCGGCAATCGAAAAAGAGTTGCAGATGGGCGTACTCCACAACGCTCACATTGAGGAAGTGACTATAAAACGGATGCTGTCCGTAATTGTCAACCCCAACCGCTACCGCTCGAAGGCAGCAGAAGCCTTTAGCCGGGAAATATTACCCCAATTTGCCACGCCGGGATGGGAAAAGCATCTGGTGCAGCCGCCTTCGCTGGAAACGGATGTCTTAAAGGCAGCGGCGGCACATCCACACAGAGGAACGCCTGCTAATGGCAGTTAATCAGAAAACAAAAGTATACATTGTGAAGTATGAAGTCAGAAGTGTGAAGTAGGAAGTAGTAAATAAGAAGTATCAGACATTGCCTGTAGCAACGCACGATCCGCCTTTAGCCTACTCTTGACCCCCTCACCAGCGGGGGGTAGTGGTTCTTTATCCTTTAGCCTTCATCTTGCTCGCCTTCATGGTTCTCACATGGAAATTTACTGCACCCGTCCAGGCTGCCCGCGTCCTCTCAATTTTTTTGCCGATCTCGATGACAGCGCTACTCTGAGGACGGCACAGAGGAAGTTTTGCACGACCTGCGGGATGCCGCTGATTTTACAGGAACGCTATCTGCCTTCAAAGCTGCTAGGGCGTGGGGGTTTTGGGGCGGCGTTTTTGGCACGCGATCGCTTTATGCCCAAGATGCGCCAGTGCGTTGTTAAACAATTTCAGCCCTCTGGCGATCTCAACCAAGCTCAACTCGAACAGGCTCAAAAGTTATTTGAGCGCGAGGCAGAAGTTTTAGAGGATCTTGGCCACCAAAACGACCAAATTCCCGACCTTTTTGCTTTTTTCCCGTTGACTGTTCCCAACTGGCCAGCGGGTAACAAGCAAGAACAGTTATTCTATTTGGTGCAGCAATTTATCGATGGTGAGACTCTAGAGGAGGAATTAGCTGCAAAAGGACAGTTTTCAGAAAACGAGGTGTTGGAAGTTTTAGGGCAAATTCTTCCTGTGCTGAAGTTTGTCCATGAAAACGGCTCGATTCACCGAGATATCAAGCTGTCTAATATCATGCGCGATCGCAAAGGTCGGCTTTATCTGTTAGATTTTGGCGCAGTCAAGCAAGCGGCTAAGGTTGTGCCTGGTGGTGCTTCGACAGGAATTTATACACCTGGGTACGCTCCTCTTGAACAAATGACTGGAGGGCAAGTATTTCCATCAACCGATTTATACGCTTTCGCTGTCACTTGCTTGGTGTTGCTGACTGGCAAACAGCCAAACGAGCTATTTGACACTTTCAGAAATTCTTGGAACTGGAGAACCGAGGCGCAATGTAGCGGTAGCGAAGCGGTAGCGCCCTTGGCGCCTCGCCTCGCAGACATTTTAGACCGGATGCTCTTAAGCGCTCCCAACGAACGCTTTCAATCAGCCCTAGAAGTCCTCGAAGCCCTCACCCCTAAAGCATCGCCACAACTACACACCCAGCCGCCACCGCCACCGCCACCGCCACCGCCACCGCCACCAGCCCATACACAACAAGCCCATCCCATAACCCCACCAGGCACAACGTCGGGCGGTAATGTTGTGCCACCTCCTCCTAAACCGAGATTTTCTTTGGTGGAAGTATTAGGTGCAGCGGCCTTTACGGGGTTTGAGGGGGGCTTGCTGTTTCTAGGTATTGGTACTTTAGTGCCATTAGCAATTAAGGCGGGATTAGTGGGAATGATTTTAGGTGGTTTGGTATTTGCACAATACCGTCGCCTGATTGAAGGTAAGGATTTGCCGATTATTGCTGGCGTGACGCTGGGTATTGTCTTGTTTTTGCTACGGAACCAGATTCAATTTGTCTTGATGGTGGCAATTGTCGCAGCAGCGGGAGCGATCGCGGTTACGGCTCTATTTCGCCTAATTTACAAGTTACTATCTAGTTTCTTATAAGCCAGTCGCGGAGATTGCTAACTCCAAATGTCTCAACGTAACGAAACAACTATTCTGCTCTTGACTCTAATCGCAACGATTGGATTAGTGGCGGGGGGTGTATGGTTATTTACCAAAGGTATCCAACCACCGCCTCCAGGGTCAACTGATTCAACAACTCCATCACCATCCCAGCCTGTGGTGCAAGACAACATCAGTTTTGGAGAAGAAATTTTAGTCACAAAAGAGGTTAGTAACAATCCCCCCTTTGTAGATTTAAAGCAAAAGGGAGTAACAGCAATTGCAGGAAAAAATTATAGTCAAGCAGTTTCCTATTTGCAAGCTGCGCTCAAGCTCAACCCTAACGCACCGGAAACACGAATTTATCTCAATAATGCTCAAATTGGCGAACAGAAATCTTACACAATTGCCGTAGCCGCGCCTATTGGTAGCGATGCAGACGGAGCCTTGGAAATTTTGCGCGGCGTGGCGACGGCTCAAAATAAAATTAATCAGGCTGCGGGTGGAAATGGACTGCGGCTAAAAGTAGCGATCGCCAACGATAATAATCAAGAAACACAAGCCCAAGAAATTGCCACAAAATTAGTTAATAACTCCGAAATTTTAGGAGTTGTAGGTCATTGGGCGAGCGGGATAACTTTAGCCGCAGCACCAGTTTATGACTCTGGAAAACTCGTCACCATTTCCCCCATCAGTACCTCTGTAAAATTAAGTAATATTAGCCGCTATGTTTTCCGCACTGTTCCCAGCGACTATGTTGCTGCAAGGGCATTAGCAAATTATATGTTGAAATTACAGAGGAAAAATGCCTTTGTTTTCTTCAATTCTCAGAGCGATTATAGTAAATCTCTTAAATCGGAGTTTTCCACCGCTGTTTCCTTACAAGGCGGACAGGTATTAAGTGAAATCGATTTATCAACTTCAGCTTTTAATGCTGCTCAAAGCGTGGAGCAAGCGAAGAGGCAAAAAGCCGATGTGCTGATGCTAGCAGCCGATACAAATAAACTAGATCAAGCTCTACAAGTTGTTCAGGTTAATCAAAAACAGTTCAATATTTTGGCGGGAGATGATGTTTATGGAATCAAGACTTTAAAAGATGGCGGAGCAGCAGCAGAAGGAATGGTAGTGGCTGTTCCTTGGCATAGTGACGCAGAAGCTACACAGTCAGATTTTCTCCGTCAATCCAAACAACTTTGGGGTGGCGCAAATGTGAACTGGCGCACTGCTTTATCATATGATGCAGTGCAAGCTTTAGTTGCTGCACTAGAACGCAATCCCACACGTTCGGGAGTGCAAGAAGTTTTGTCATCACCAGAATTTTCTACTCAAGGAGCATCTGGAACTATTAGATTTTTACCTTCAGGCGATCGCAATGCGCCCGTCCAGCTAGTAAAAATTATTCCGTCTAACTCTTCTCGTTCTGGCACTGGTTATGATTTTGCGCCAGTGTCACCATAGATATAGTAATTTGATAAACCAGCAACGGCAATCATGTCACAAAAAAATGAAACAACTATTCTAGTTTTAGCTGTCTTAATCACAGCTGGTTTAGTGGGTATTGGCTTTTGGCTGCTTGCTCCTAAGTCTGGCGTTGACACCAGTAATTCATCTAACAATCAATCCCCACAATCAACAAGTGAAACTTTTGCCCAAGTTCACGGTGTCCCCAGCGGTTTATTTAACTATGGTGGTAGCTCAACTTGGGCATCTGTTCGCAAAGAAGTAGACGCAGATATTCAAACAGTATGGCCTAAGTTCCAGCTACGCTATACTAACCCCCGCAAAGGCGCACCTAGCTCGGAAACTGGTATCCGGATGTTGTTAGAAAATCAACTTGATTTTGCCCAGTCCTCAATCCCTATACCAGATAAATATTATCAGCAAGCGCAACAACGGGGTATTGGACTTAAAGAGATCCCAGTAGCAATAGACGCGCTGGCAGTTGTCGTACATCCTAGCTTAAATATTCCAGGTCTGACTGTAGATCAAGTAGATAAAATTTATGAAGGCAAGATTACTAATTGGAATCAAATTGGTGGCCCCAATCTAAAAATTAAGCCTTATAGTAAAACAGAACAAAAACCTGGTTCCCATGTTCAATTTGCTTCAACTACAACCGAGGCTCTGCGCGGGGTTGCTATTAATCCAGCGGGTATTTTCTACGCATCAGCACCGTTGTTAGTAACTCAATGTAATGTTAAGCCGCTACCGCTGGGCCGTAACGCTAATGAACTGGTTGCCCCTTACAAAGAGCCGCTTGTGCCCATAAACCAGTGTCCAAATAAGCGTAACGAATTGAACGTTGATGCTTTCAAAAGCGGTGAATATCCAAATACTCGTCGGTTGTTTGTAATTATTAAACAAGATGGGCAAATTGCCCAAAAAGCAGGTGAAGCTTATGCTAATTTGATGCTAACATCTCAGGGACAGACGGCACTTGCAAAAGCTGGGTTTGTCAGCATTCGATAAAAGTTGTTGTTAGGTTAATTATTGATTGTTTGGTGTTCGTTGCTATGAAACATTAATAACTATCTTTGGAGGAGCAATAAATCGGACGCGATCGCCCTAAAGAGTTTTCCCCCCTGACACTGTTTAATTCAATAAACGGCATATGTCTCAAAAAAATGAAACTCCTGTTTTGATCCTAGCCCTCTTGATTACAGCTGCATTATTAGCTGGCGGATTTTGGTGGTTTACTAGCAAGTCTGGAGTTAATAATAGCGGTAGTTCATCTAACTCCAACTCCAGCGATTCTGCATCCATTCAACAGGGGCAATCTAGGGGCGAAGGCTTTGCCCAAGTGCAAAATATCCCCACTGGATTGTTTAGCTACGGTGGCAGTACTTCTTTTGCCCCGCTTCGACTTGCAGTAGACTCAGCCATACAAGCGGCAAGACCTGAGTTTAAACTACGCTATGTTAATCCCATCAGCGGCTCTGCAAGTTCTGGTAATGGCATCAAAATGTTATTAGACGGGAAACTCGATTTCGCGCAATCCTCTCGCAGTATTTCCGATCGGGAGTATCGACAAGCACAGCAACGCGGATTCAGCCTCAAAGAAATTGCTATTGCTATTGATGGTTTGGCCTTAGCTGTTAACCCAAACATGAATATTCAAGGTCTGACTTTAGACCAGCTAAAATCTATTTACACTGGCAAAATTACTAACTGGAAACAAGTTGGTGGCCCGGATGTGCCAATTAAACCCTATACGCGCAAGCAGAACGGCGGTACGGTGGAACTGTTTGTTGAAGAAATTCTGGGCGGAGGGAATTTTGGTGCGAATGTAGAGTTTGTGCCTGACACTACTGCGGCGCTGAGAAAACTCGCTAGCAACACTGGTGGAATTTACTTCGCGTCTGCGCCAGAGGTGGTGCCGCAGTGTAGCATCAAGCCTTTACCGCTGGTGAGCAAAGCAGGGGAATTTGTGATGCCCTACCAGCAACCATTCGTATCTCCTCAAGAGTGTCCTGGCAAACGCAATCAGCTGAATATAGCAGCTTTCCAAAACGGTCAGTATCCGATTACTCGCAAGCTGTTTGTGATAGTTAAACAAAATAATCAGAGAGAGCAGCAAGCAGGGGAAGCCTATGCAAACTTGCTACTATCGGCTGAAGGTCAGGAAGCGATCGCTAAGGCTGGATTTGTGAGAATACGTTAACGAGACGCAACAGAATCTCCAGGTAAACAAATCAAATTATCATCTTGATTTCGGATTAACCCATCTTTGCGTAACTTGCCCATCAAACGGGTGACGGTGACGCGGGTCGAACCAATAGCGCTGCCAATTTGGGCGTGAGTCAAAGGAAACGGCAGACAGTAACCTTTATCGCTAGGTTCTCCATATTCTTCAATCAATAGCGTCAGAAATCCTAACAATCTATCAATTGTCCGTCGCTGTCCCAGCGTACTCAGCCACAGTAGCTTGCGCTGATGCTGATACCTAAAGGCATCTAATACTTCCCGCCGGAAGTGAGGCCAGTTGTCCAGGTCGTGCCAGTACATCCACAGCACGGAGGTCTGATCGACATGGGCGTAAGCTTGGAGTGTAAATGGAGACTGGGCTACAATTTCAAACGGCTGTCCCGCGCCCACGAAGCCTAAAAAGGCTTCTTCTGGCAGCTGTTGATTTTGCAATTGAGACGTTGGCTTGCTTTTGCGGGCACTGACTTGGGCTGTACCTACTAAGCGGATGGCTCCGCGTTGCACTAGATACAGCAGTCCAGATCTAGCGGGAATTCGCTCATCTTTGTTGAAGGTGCGAAATCGATAGTGTTCTTGTGCCCAGTCTAAAATCCTTTGCCAAGTTAAAAAGGGTCGAGATGCCTCTGATTCAGGGGATAGTGAATGCATAGATAGAGAGTTAAAAGACGTGCGTCCTTTTTTGATCTTACATGGAGTCCAAGGTAGCAAAAAATACTTCCAATGAGGAGTTGTTATCTCTAAATTCCTCGTTAAATTGGCCTGCGATTAAGCAGTTATTGCAGCAGCAGGTGCAAGTGGCAATCGATTTATACACGCAAAGGTCGGGAATGCGGTGTGTTCCGCTTGATGCCTCGTCGATTCCCCTGCAAGGGCTGAACGATAAAATCGGCCTGTACCGATGCGCGATCGCACTCAAACTCTCGAACCTCTGGCATCTTAATGCTATCGAAATCGCTAGCGGGCTGGTTGACTGTTTGCCAACTTGCAACATAACGACAGGTCGATTTGTATTAGAATTTACCGTCGAAGTCGTTCCCCCCGGCTGGATTAACTTCCAATTGACCGCCGAGGGAATAGCCGCTTGGTTGCAACACACACTCATGGAGGCTGAGCCTCGCTATTATCGTTCTCAGGCTGAGCCTGGGAACGAGGAGGGGTGGGCTGCTGCATCCCGTGCCAAAACCACTCTCTTCCCGCTACAGTATGCCCATGCCCGCTGCTGTTCGCTACTGCGCTTGGGGCATAGGGAAGGCTTGATCGAACTCAGCAACCCTAACCCCGATATTCCAGCGTTCCAAATAATCGACCCAGCGCCGATTCCCTGGCTGGATGGTTTGCAGCAACTCCGATTCGTGCATCCGGCTGAACTACGCCTAATTGCTTGTTTGTGGGCGATCGCAGAGGAGTCCAGTGGCAATAGCAAGATTCACCTTGCTATTGCTTTCGAGAGCTTTTACAGCAGTTGTCGCATTTGGGGCGAAGTGAAGACGCAGGCGCGCGAACTGGCGATCGCTCGCTTGGGTTTGGTCGCAGTCTCTCAATTGCTACTTTCCTTGCTAATGCAAGAATTCTGGGGCATTTCGGCACCGATAGAACTTTAGCGAAGATACAATATTATAAAATTTTTATAATATTTATAAAAAATATTGACAGTGTGGAAAAAGTCGGGTAGTATTGCATTTGTGTGAGGAGCGAACCAGTAAGGGGACCGAGACGAAACACGGCCAGTCGTCGGTCCTCTTTCTGATCTAAAGCAAGATTTGATGAGCGAAAACAACCCGCATCTCTGCAAAAACGGGGTTGTTTAAATAAAAAAATTAGAACGCGGATACTAAAGCAGGAAAGCTTCAATTGCGGCAGCGGCTCCATCTTCCTCAACAGTGGGAGCGACCCATTGAGCGATCGCCTGTACATCGGCTGGTGCATTGCCCATCGCAACACCAACGCCAGCGTACTCCAGCATTTCGAGATCGTTGAAGTTATCGCCAATAGCCATAACATTGGCGGCTTGCAGTCCTAGCATCTCTTCGGCTAGGTAACGCACAGCCGTCCCCTTGCTCACGAGGGGATTAGCGGCTTCAAAAAAACTTGCAACCGAAGTAGTGAGATAAAGTTCAGCAGGAGTGTAACGCGATCGCAGAGTACCAAGGAGATTGGTAATAATTGCAGTATCGTCGCACAGAGCTAAAACCTTCGTGGGTTCGGTATCCAAAGCATTACGCAAGTCACCAACTGCAATTGGCACGATCCCGGAACGTTCGGCGTAAAGAGCAGTTGTAGGCGTAATTTCGCGGACATAAAGCTCGTCGTTGATGTAGAAATGAACAGAAAGCAGCGATCGCAGTTCAGGCTCCTCGAAGTGGTCTAATAATTGCAGGGCAGTTTGTTTAGAAACAGGCCAGTGGCGATGAACTTGCTGAGTTAGGGGGTCTTTAATCAGCGCTCCTTGGTAAACTAACAGCGGCAGCGTAGAGCCAACTTCTTGATGGAAGCGCAAGGCAGAACGATACATACGACCAGTGGCGATCGCCACTTGAATGCCCTTAGCCTGAGCTGCTTTAATCGCTTGCTTGACAGGTTCGCGGATATTGTTCGACTCCCCAGCAATAGTGCCATCAATATCTAGCACGAGCAATCGAATATCTATAGAATTGGCACAAACAGCGCTTGGGTTCAGAGAGTGAGCGGCGGGTGTTATCTGCATAATTGCTTTTTCGTCCGGCTGCTGAAAAGACCGACTTGGCCAGTGATTTAACGAATAATGCCAGTAAGAGGTTAGCAGGTTTAGCTCGCTCCTCGTTAGAGCTGCCTAGAACGAATACTCCCTATATAAAAGGAAAACCTGATAATGACCGATAATGTTGTGGATAATTTGCGTAATAGCGTTCCCCCCATGACAAACGGACAAAATCGCTATCGGGCGAGTCGTTTGGTATTAGTTGCAACGCTTTGGCTCACATTGTTCGTATTGTCAGTCAAAGTTTCAGCAGCATGGGTGACGCGATCGCTCAGTCTTTTGGCAGAATCGTTGCACACCCTAATTGCCAGCTTCAGTACCCTTGTAAGTTTACTCGCTCTTACCGAAACAGAACGCCCAACGGGGAGCCAAGTATGGGGTCATGGCAAGCGGGAAGCGGCGATCGCGATCGCGATCGCCGCTTTTTTGGGCTATGCAACCATAAATTTATTTGGGATGTCCGTTTCTCAACTTGCTGGGGTGGGGGGAAGAGTGTCTCCCTTTACCGTCCGCGTCAGTCTACCCCTGCTTCAGCTCTTGGGCGTCGTTGTCGCCGCCAGCCTGGGGTTGGCCTTTATGGGCGTCTACCAAGCCAAAGTCCTCAACAGCCCACTGCTGCGTTTCAACGCTGGACAATTACTAAGGGATGCGTGGCTGACGGTTCTGGCGCTGCTGGCGTTGTTAGGAGTTGGGTGGGGTGTAATGTGGCTAGATGTCGTGGCGGCAATATTATTTACTTTTGTGGCTATTACAAGTTTTTGGCGAACGCTCAACTGGCAGCTACCTTTATTGGTACAGCAAACAGCGATCGCGCCAGAAGTGCTAGCTCAAATCGCCCGTTCCGTTGGCGGCGTCACGCACTGTTATCAAATTCGCTCGCAGGGAATAGTAGGGCGCATGGTGTACGTGCAGATGCATCTGATTTTGCATCCAGACTTTAACCATGCTGCTAATGCGATCGCAGAACGCATAGAGGGAGCCATCCGCGATCGGTACGGTTCGGTACAGACAACCTTCTATATTGATGATGAGCTTACTGAGGCGCAAGAGAACGACCAAGACGACCTCTACAGCAACAATTAATACATACAAATCCAGCCGACCATCGATAAGACCCGGGTGGGTAAAATAAAAATTATGTCGCAATCCAATTCTGTCTCCCCGGAAACTCTGCCCCTGTTCATCCTCGTGGATGGACACTCCTTAGCCTACCGTTCCTACTTCGCCTTTGCCAAAGGGAGAGACGGAGGTTTAAAGACAAAGACTGGAATTCCTACCAGCGTATGTTTTGGCTTCATCAAATCGTTGCTAGAAGTAATGGCATCCCAGCAGCCACAGGCGATCGCGATCGCCTTTGACCTCGGTTTGCCCACTTTCCGCCACGAAGCCGACGATACATATAAAGCCGACCGCGCAGAGACGCCGGAAGACTTCATCGAAGACCTCAAAAATCTCCACGAACTGTTGGATGCCTTCAACGTGCCAATTGTAACGGCTCCCGGCTTTGAGGCGGATGATGTGTTGGGAACTTTGGCTCAACGGTTCAGCGCAGCAGGTTATCGGGTGAAGATAGTAACAGGCGATCGCGATTTATTTCAACTCGTTGATACAGCAAAAGGAATTAGCGTTTTATATTTGGGGCAAAATTTTTGGCAGCGCAGCAGCAGCGCAGGGCCAGTAGAATTTGGGCCAGAACAAGTTAAAGCTAAACTAGGTATAGAACCAGCGCAGGTTGTAGATTACAAAGCTCTGTGCGGCGATGCTTCAGATAACATCCCCGGAGTTAAGGGAATTGGTGATAAAACAGCCGTGAAGTTGCTGACAGACTACGGCTCGCTTGAGGGAATTTATGCATCTTTGGATAAGATTCAAGGTGCCGTTAAGAAAAAGCTGGAAACTGGTAAAGAAGACGCTTACAAGTCGCAGCACTTAGCGCAAATAGTTGTTGATGTTCCCCTGGAGATTAGTTTAGAAGACTGCCAGCTAAAGGGATTTGATAGCGAGCCGCTTGTCCCACTTTTGGAGAAATTAGAATTTAGGTCTTATGTGGCTAAAGTTAAACAACTCCAACAAGCATTTGGTGGCAAAGTTGAAGAAGAAAACTCGGCTGCGGACGGAGTTTCATCCGCAACTTCTGCTTCTCAAGTTGAGGATAGTCAGCCTGCAATAGATGATGATTATGATAATGATTTGTGGTTTTTCAGTGCAGCCGATACCGCAGCCGCTGGGAAGAAAGAGCCATCCTTAATTAATCCCCGGATTATTGATACTCCAGAAAAACTTACCGAACTGGTTAAACTTCTGCAAACTTTCACCAATCCGGCGACACCAGTTGCGTGGGATACAGAAACAAGTGATTTAGAGCCGAGAGATAGTGATTTAGTAGGAATTGGCTGTTGTTGGGGAACGGAGAAAGACGCGATCGCCTATATTCCCCTCGCTCACAAAACGGGCAACAATTTAGATAAGACCGCTGCTTTAGAAGCATTGCGTCCGATTCTGGAAAATACAGAATATCCCAAATCGTTGCAGAATGCAAAATTCGATCGTTTAGTTCTCCGCTGTCAGGGAATTAAACTGGCTGGGGTTGTGTTTGACACGATGCTTGCTAGTTACGTGCTGAATCCAGAGGGTACTCATAATCTAACCGAACTATCGCAGAGATATTTGGAAGGAGTAAGGGCAAAAAGTTACAAAGAATTAGGATTAGCCAAAGGCAAAAATATCTCCGACTTGGATATTCCCACTGTCGCAGAATACTGCGGTATGGATGTATATACCACGTTCGCGCTAGTTCCTAAACTTCGCGAAGAACTTGATAAAATTCCCGTGCTACACAAGCTGCTGCTGGAAGTAGAGCAGCCTGTAGAGCCAGTTTTAGCTCAAATGGAGTATTTTGGCATTAGGGTTGACGCCGCATATCTTAAAGAACTCTCACAACAGTTAGAAAAAGATTTAGCCTCCCTTGAGGAAAAAGCTTATGAAGTAGCTGGGGAAAAGTTCAATTTAGGTTCGCCCAAAAAGCTGAGTCAGCTACTATTTGATACGCTCAAATTAGACACCAAGAAATCTCGCAAAATTGCGACGGGTTATTCTACTGACGCGGCGACGCTGGAAAAACTGCAAGGAGATCACCCAGTTGTTGATGCGATTTTGGAGTATCGTACTTTATCTAAGTTAAAGTCTACTTATGTGGACGCGCTACCCCTTCTGATACGTGAAGATACTGGGCGGGTGCATACAGATTTTAACCAAACTGTTACAGCGACGGGGAGATTATCTTCTTCTAACCCGAATTTGCAAAATATTCCCATACGGACGGCGTTTAGTCAGAGGATTCGCGGAGCATTTTTACCACAACAAGATTGGTTGTTGGTGGCGGCGGATTACTCGCAAGTTGAGTTAAGAATTTTGGCTCACTTGAGTCAAGAACCAGTGTTGGTTGAAGCTTATCGGAATAATCAAGATATTCACACTGTCACTGCTAGGCTAATTTTTGATAAGGAAGATATCACATCAGAAGAGAGACGATTGGCGAAGACAATTAATTTTGGCGTGATTTATGGGATGGGTGCGTTGAGGTTTGCGCGTTCAACTGGGGTGGACAAGAACAATGCTAGCGAGTTTATTAAGCGATTCAACGATCGCTATCCCAAGGTATTTGAGTATTTGCAAAGAGTGAAGAAAGAAGCGATCGCGCACGGCTATGTTGAGACAATTTTAGGACGGCGCCGCTATTTTAAATTCGAGGGTTCTAGCCTGAATAAACGTCGCAACCCAGATGAAGTTAATCTTTCTGAACTCAAAAGAATTAGCGGTAACGACGCACAACTTTTACGCGCCGCAGCCAATGCACCGATTCAAGGTTCTAGCGCTGATATTATCAAAATTGCGATGGTAAAATTGCACGAAATTTTGCAGAATTATCAAACGCGGTTGCTATTGCAAGTTCACGATGAATTAGTGTTTGAAGTCCCTCCTTCTGAATGGGAAGAATTACAGCCTAAGATTAAGTCAGCGATGGAAAATGCTGTTTCTCTGAGCGTTCCTCTAGTGGTTGATATCCATTCTGGACAAAATTGGATGGAGACTAAGTAAGTTTAAACTCAACATGTTAGAGATGAATGATTGACCACGATCGCTTGTTTAAGGAACTCCTTACAACTTTTTTTGTGGAGTTCCTAGAATTGTTTTTTCCAGATGTCGTAGCTTATCTGGAACGCGACTCTATAGAGTTTGTAGATAAGGAAGTTTTTACTGATGTCACCGCTGGGGAAAGATATGAAGCGGATTTAGTGGTGAAAGCTAAATTTCAAGGTCAGGATTCTTTCTTCTTGATTCACATAGAAAACCAATCCCGACATGAACTTGATTTTAGCCAGCGGATGTTTCGTTACTTTGCGCGACTGTATGAGAAATTCGCCATTCCTGTATACCCCATAGCTATATTTTCTTACAACCGACCAAAAAGCCAACAGCCGAATTTTCATCAAGTCGGATTTCCTAATAAAGTAGTTTTGCAGTTCAACTATGATGTCATTCAGCTAAATCGGCTAAATTGGCGAGATTTCTTGCAGCACCAAAATCCAGTAGCCAGTGCGCTGATGGCTAAAATGAACATAGATCCGCAAGAGCGCCGTCAGGTGAAATTGGAATGTTTGCGTCTGCTGGCAACATTGCGATTAGATGCAGCGCGAATGCAATTAATTTCCGGGTTTATTGACACTTATCTGCGCTTGAGTCGAGAGGAAGAACTGCTTTTACGAGCCGAGATTGCTAGTATGGAGCCAGTTGAGCAGGAGGTAGTTATGCAAATCGTCACTAGCTGGATGGAAGAAGGTATTGAACAGGGGCTACAACGAGGAAAGCACGAAGCAATGCTGTCGCTGATTATGCGCCAACTTCCCAAGAGAATTGGTGCAGTTAACCCATTGTTACAAGAGCGCATTGGCCAGTTATCGCTGACTCAGTTAGAAGATTTAGCAGAAGCGTTGCTTGATTTCTCTTCTGTTGCTGATTTAGAAGCGCATTTGCAAGGACTCTCAGAGGAGGGATGAGCGTTATGCAAATCGTTACTAGCTGGATGGAAGAAGGTATTGAACAAGGAAAGCAGCTAGGAAAGGAGGAAGGAAAGCAGTCAGAGGCGCTGTCGCTGATTATGCGCCAACTTCCCAAGAGAATCGGTGCAGTTAACCCATCGTTACAAGAGCGCATTGGCCAGTTATCGCTGACTCAGTTAGAAGATTTAGCAGAAGCTTTGCTTGATTTCTCCTCTGTTGCGGATTTAGAAGCGCATTTGCAACGAATCGGCGAGGAGAAATGAGCGCGATCGCAGATGTAGAGCAACGCACTAGCTTGCTTGCTAGTAAGTTTGGTTATATTCGTTCAAATACCTTAAATAAGTGGCGGTTAAAAGCGCGATCGCACGCTGGAACTATGCCACGATGGAAAACATCTGTGCTGCTAAAAGTTTCCTTAGCGATCCATATCTATAATGACCCGCACTCGCAAACTAATCAAACACTCCCTCCAATATCTCGGTGTCGGTATCCTCATTCTTAGCTTAGTTGGATGTAATAACCTTTTTGGGCCACGCGGCTACTCGGTTAAGCGTGTTAGCGACGGCGACACTATCGGCGTGATAGATCCCAGCGGAAACAACATCAACGTCCGCTTCGCGTGTGTCGATGCACCTGAAATTGCCCATACTAATGCAGAAAAGCAAAGCAAAAAAGCTGTTGATAAAAATCAATTCAAGTGGGGCGAAAAAGCCCAAGCGCGATTGCAACAGCTTATAAACCAAGGGGGCGATCGCGTTGTTTTGACTGTTGTCGATACCGACCGCTACGGACGCAAAGTAAGTGAGGTGCGCCTACCCGATGGCACTTTTGTGCAGGAAGTCTTGGCAAAAGAGGGGCTAGTAATGGTCTACAATCAATACATCAAAAACTGTCCCAGCGCCGCCGCCGTTCAGCAAGCAGAAGCCTTAGCAAAAAAGAGCAAACGCGGCATTTGGAGTGACTCCAAATTTTTGGAACCTTGGGAGTATCGGAAGGAAAGTAAGTAGGTAATAGCTAATGGTGATAGTCCATAGTTCATAGCAATCAACTATGAACTATGAACTATCACCATCAAAAATCATCCTCATTCTCTAAGCGATCGCTCTGCGATCGCGTCTGTCTGTTGTCATTCTGCAAGAAAAGTGGCGCGAGCGCTCCCCCCAGCAATCCCACACCCGCACTAAATGCGAGGATGACACCCACTGGTATTTGTATTGACTGGAAAACCAACAACTTTAGCGACACTGGCGTGGCATTTTGGACGGATAGTATAGCGATCGCTGCAAGGGCGATCGCTACAACTAGAGACACTAACAGATTGGCAATAATTTTCATATTTGTAACCGCAGATGAACGCAGACTGTAGCAGGTACTTATCTACTCTATCTACGTTCATCTTTGGCGTTCAGTAATTAAACTCCTACAGGTTCTAACTGATTAATCGTTTGTTCCATCTTCTCGGCAATTTGCGTAACTTTTTCTGGCGTGTTAGTTTCCAGATAAACGCGCATCAGCGGTTCAGTTCCCGATGGACGCAACAGTATCCAGCTACCTTCTTCTAAGTAGAGTTTGATGCCGTCTTTGCGCCCTACTTCCTTAACCTTAATTCCGGCAACTTCTGCGGGTGGATTCTTAGTAAAAGATTCGATAACAGCAGCTTTGTGGGCATCCTCTAAGTGCAAGTCTAGGCGCTTGTTGTACAGAGGGCCATCTGCTTCGGCGATCGCTTCTTCGACTAACTGACTCAGCGGTTTCCCTTCATAGGCGATCGCTTCTGCTACTAACATATCGGCTAATATTCCATCTTTTTCTGGAATGTGCCCGATGATGCTTAAGCCGCCCGATTCTTCGCCGCCAATTAGTACGGTGGTTTCGCGCATCTTGGCGCCGATGTACTTAAAGCCTACGGCTGTCTCATAAATTTGCAAGCCGTATTTACCAGCGAGATTATCCAGCAGATGCGTGGTAGCAACCGTGCGGACAATTGCGCCGTTTTTGCCTTTGTTTTTGACTAAGTGACGCGCTAGCAACAGCAGCACGGTATTGGGGGTGAGGACGTTGCCTTGTTCGTCTACAATGCCGAAGCGATCGCTATCTCCATCCGTCGCCAAGCCTAAATCTGCTTTATCTTTCTTGACGGCTTCCACCAGTTCAACCAGTTGTTCTCCCTTGGGTTCTGGCATCCCCCCCCCAAACAGCACATCGCGGTAGGTGTGGAAGGATTCTGTAGTGCAACCGCAGTGTTCCAAAACAGTATCTAGGTAGCCGCGAGAGGTGGAATACAGAGCATCGTACTTCACCTTCAGTCCGGCGCTACGAATCCGCTCTACATCAAGCAGGGTGTAAATAAACTTTAAATATTCTGGCTTGGGGTCAAAGGTAGAAATCTTTTCAGCATTGCTGCCTTTCGGCGGTGCATCTGATGCACCTTCGATGTTAGCGACAATTGTATCGGTAATTTCTGGCGTAGCAGGGCCAGCGTAGTCGGGGATATACTTGATGCCACAGTAAGGGGCGGGGTTGTGGCTGGCGGTAAACATCAGCGCCCCAGCTGAGTTGAGAATCTTGGCGTTGTAAGCTATTACAGGAGTTGGGCAATCGCGATCGACAATTTTGACAGTCCAACCCAAATCTGCCAGCACAGAGGCGGCAGTACTAGCGAACTGATCGGCTAAAAAGCGAGTATCATAGGCAACCAATACGGGGCGGTCTTTGGAGTAGGCGGTTTCGAGATAACTTGCGATCGCGCGTGTAGCTTTACACACGTTGGCGAAAGTAAAGTCATCTGCAATAATCCCCCGCCATCCATCGGTGCCAAATTGTATCTTCTTTGAACTGCTGACTGCACTCATTTTGACCACTTCCTCGTGATTTCACAATCATCGTACTAAATCACAATTCGTTCTTAGCGCGATTGTGCCAAAATCATACTCTCATCCAAATGCCCGATTCCGCTAACAATTGCTGGATTTATAAACAGCCCTTAAATCAGGTGTCAATTGCTCTTGCAAATGGTAAATTAGGCGACAAGGAATAAAATGCGTCATCTGGTGTGCGTCCCCCCCCCTGCGATTGAAACAATCATCTTCTTTGGAGCCTGAGTCATTGTGAACCCGACTGAAACCCAGACCCTACCATCTCTTCAAGTTGAGGTGTCTCGCCTGCGCGAAGAGTTGCAGATGCGAGACCAACTGGTGCAACAACTGTCTCAAGAACTATTCCGGCTCGTCAAGGGAAATGCCACCTTCATGCCGAAGCCGGAACTTTCTGAGCGCCACCTAGCGGAACTCCGCCTCTTGCGAGAACAATTGCAAGATGTAGAACAGCAGGTGACGTTTTATCAGGAGCAAATTTCCGCTCGCGATGCCGAAATTTATCAATTGCGGCAGTCTGTCCAAGAACTGTCAGATCGCAGCCGGATGCTGGAGCAGGTAGTACAAGAGTTACCGCAGCTTTATCGTCAAAAATTTGCCGAACGCATGATTCCCGTGCGGGAGAAGGTCTCTCAACTGCAACGGGAAAACCGTCAACTCCACGCCGAGTTGCAAAGTGTCAGCTACCGTCTGGCTGTGAGAAGTCGTAATATAACGCGGCTTGATTTGCCCAGCTTCCCTCGTCCTGGTGGTGGTGGCCCAATTCCGACTTTTGGCAATGTCTAGGATTTTGATTGTGGTCGATGCTGATGCGGCATCGCCCACAACCGAGCTTATGGTGTCAGCGATAAGGCAGGCGATCGCTGCTCATCCCCCTTTGCTTCCAGAAACACACCCTACAGTTGAAGTAGTCTCAATAGATACTTTATCCACCACAAATACCGAAGAAAGTGGCGATAAATATTTAACGTTGACGTTGAACGTGCCGGATGCCCTCAATCTCCCAGGAGCTTCAGTTTACAAGGCTTGCCGCGATGTCGTCGGTTTGCGCCAAGTTGTCGAACAGATGGGATATCCAACGGGTGCTGGGTGTTTCTGGTTGCCCTTGGTGCTGACTGCCAAAGGGCCAATTTACGGTGAAGTAATTGGTCTGGCGGAAGAATGTACGGGCAAAGAAATATCAGAAGAATTATCTCTATTTAACCTTAAATATCAACAACCAGTGCATCTAGCTGATGCCAAACGGCAACCGCTTTACCATCTGGGATACCGTCTGCTGCAATATTTATCAGCACCACCCGCGACATACTTATTACAGTTTGGGTTTAAAGACGAAAAAATAGTATTTGACAGACTTTGGCCGTATCCAGCAGCACCAGCGATCGCCAGTATAAACATACAAGAACCAGATTTATTTATCTGTCACTGGCACTGCTTAACTGCAAAGCCAATCTTTGACCTGACAATCACCCCATCGCTTAGTTAACATTAAGCCTGAAAAATTATTTCAGATAGATTGGCGGGGTTGAACCTACTTACTCCCAAGCGTTCGAGATTTCAAGGCAATTGTGGGGAAGAGTTACTATAGACTCAATCTGCCGATATTTTGCCAGTATGCAGCTCTGCCTTAATACCGCTTGCGACAAGCCGCAAAATCCTGATAATAATAAATTTTGCCAGAATTGCGGTTCAAAATTGCTATTGGGCGATCGCTACCGCCTTCTAAAAGTGATTAGTCAGGGCGGTAAAGGTCGCACGTTCTTAGCTGTCGATGAGTCATCCTCATCCAAACCCCGCTGCACGATCAAAGAATTTTTACCCAAAAACCAAGGTACGGTAAATCCCCAGAAAGCATCTGAATTATTCAATCAAGAAGTAACCCGACTTGCGGAACTCAGCCAACATCCTCAAATACCCCAATTGCTGGGGTATTTTGAGATAAAAGAGCGCCAATATTTAGTGCAAGAATTTATCGACGGGCAAAGTTTAGCTCAACAACTCGCAATAGAGGGCGCTTTTAGCGAAACGCAGATCCGAGAATTACTCAATGAACTCCTGCCCATCTTGCAGTTTGTCCACGATCGCGGCGTCATTCACCGCGATATTAACCCCGAAAATATCATTCGTCGTCCCCCAGATAGTCAACTCGTTTTAGTCGATTTTGGCGCAGCAAAAATCACCACAAAAACGGTTATGGCAAAACCGGGAACTGTAATAGGCTCCGCTGCTTATACTGCTCCCGAACAACTAATGGGTCAAGCCTTTTTTGCCAGCGATTTATATAGTTTGGGCGTGAGTTGCATTCATTTAATCACTCAGATTCATCCTTTCGATTTGTACAATAATCTAGATAGAAAATGGGTTTGGCAAGATTATTTAACCTCACCCGTTAGTAAGGAGCTAGCCAAGATTTTAAACAAATTGCTGGCGACAACTCCCAAGGATCGTTACCAATCAGGGTCAGAAGTTCTTAAAGCCTTGAATCCAGCAGTAATACCTAGAAAGCCAGCAGCAGTAGCGCTTAAGTTACCAATAGCTGTGCCGATATGTCTCACCCCAAGTTGGAAGTGTGTAGAGACTTTTTATGGACATTTAAGTTCAATTCACGCGATCGCTTTTAACCCTAATAACCAAACTCTTGCTAGTGCTAGTGCAGATAAGACTATTAAAATCTGGAATTTAGATGGGACGGGTTTGGCACTTTCTCTATCGGGACATTTAAGCTTAATTGATACAGTTGCCTTTGGCCCAGACGGAAATATCCTTGCTAGTGGTAGTTGGGATTACGCAATTAAAATTTGGAATTTAGGGGCTGACTGTAAAGATAAATCCTTGGTGAATATTACACGCACTTTACGCGAACATACAGGTTGGATTAGGTGTGTTGCTATTAGCCCAGATGGAGAAAACCTTGTCAGCGGTAGCGAAGATAAGACCATCAAGATTTGGAATTTAGCAACGGGAGAACTGCGTAAAACGCTGTTTGGGCATTCCAGCGCTGTTAATGCGATCGCCATTAGTCCCAATGGAAAAATTATCGTTACTGGCAGTGCCGATAAATCTATAAAAATTTGGAATTTAGCGACTGGGGAACTACTCTACACCATCGAAGGACATTCAGATGAAGTTAACAGCATTGCCATTAGCCCAGGCGGTCAAATAATTTTTAGTGGAAGCGCAGATAACACTATTAATAAATGGAATTTGGGAAGCGATAAATTGCTAGGTAGCTTAAGCGGACATTCCTCGTCTGTCAAATCAGTTGCTATTAGCCGTCAAGGTACTATTCTTGTTAGTGGCAGCGCAGATAAAACTATCAAAATATGGCATCCTGGTAGTGGCGAGCTAATAAACACCCTCAGCGGACATTCAGACGCAGTTACAGCCGTCGCCATCAGTCCGGGCGGTAGGGCGATCGCCAGCGGTTCTCAGGATAAGACAATTAAGATTTGGCGATTTGAGTAATGCACCTATAGAATTGCGTTTTTATACCCATTTTGGGAAACTTAATATCAACAGAACTTTCGCTTGTTTCAACCTTGATGGTAAAACTATAGCGATTGGAAGTTATACCAACCTAATCAAAATTTTCCGGCGCGATCGCAATGAATAAATACGGTTTGGCACTACACACTAGCACTCCAGAACTGGGCTTAGCTATCAGCAATTTTTCTACTGATAGGCGCTCTTTAAATTGGGATTTGGGACGCGATATATCTACGTTTTTGCATCAATATTTAGTTGACTTTATAGCGCCGCAAACTTGGGCAGATTTAGCGTTTATTGCTGTAGCAAAGGGGCCTGGTGGCTTTACGGGTACTCGCATCGGCGTTGTTACTGCTAGAACGCTGGCGCAACAGTTGAATATTCCCTTGTTTGCGATTTCTACTTTAGCAGCGATCGCGTGGGAGAAGTGCCAGCACTCAGAAGTCACCGCCAATAATTCCGAACAAGAGCCATCTAACATCCAAAATAAAGCGATCGCTCTGCAAATGCCTGCCCAACGCGGTCAATTATTTGCTGCTATCTATCAACTATCCCCAACTAATTCCACACTCAATCAGCTATTCCCAGATACCGTAATAACACCGTCAGCATGGCAACAAACTCTAGACACTTGGCCAACTCCCTATCAGCTAATTGATATCCCCGCCGGGGTTGGAATGGGTGCATCGGTTACAAGTCTGCTAGAACTAGCTTATCTCGATTGGCAACAAGAAAAGCGCCCCCAATGGTCAGAGGCGCTTCCTTTTTATGGTCAAAGTCCTGTAGACGATAAAGCAGCAAGGTAGGCTACTGTTCCATAGTAGGTGTAGCGAAAATTCTGCTAGGTAAAGGCTCCCGCTGATTAGGTTTAACCGTAGTTACAGCTATGTTGGAGCCGGAATCTGAGGCTTTATTACCAGCTTCAGAGACGACAACGCGATCGCTATTGGTAGAATTTAAAGCAGGATCGGCCACAAATTGAACGCTAGCAGCCGACGCAGGAATTTGCTCCAAAGATAATAAATTTATATTATTAGCGCCTTGAGCGTCTGATTGAATAACAGTTTGGGCAAAAGAGGGATCTGCGATCGCGCCAGAAATTCCAACGAAAACAAGAAATAGCAGATAACCAATACATTTAGTCATTGGGTTACAAACCTTATTAGATAATAACAAATAGATACACTCAGGCACGGAAAAACTTGCGATTGTTGTAGAACAACAGCGCCAAAAGTTGATAGTAAAGCTATAAATTCTCCCGCTGTATCTGCGTCTGCGAACAGATTTATACAGCCCAATTAACCAATAAGCTTAATGTAAAATATGTTGTTTTTAAAAGCGAAAATTTACTGAAACATTTGCTTCAGCGTTTGTTTGTTAACCAAAAAACCTATAGTGAATCTACGTTAGTGGATCTACCGTGTAATCTAATTAATTTTTGCCGATTAAATAAAGTTTTGATAAATTCCGCTCGCCGTGAAAGTAAGTTGCAAGCAAAATTTAGAAGCTGAATGAAGTCCGCACAGTACCAATGGTAATCGGCTCGCTCGCGGGTGTATGTCCGGGCTGAAAAATAAAGATCGCCCCTGGCGTAATGCTGATGTTGTTCGTTACCTGGAAGCGATAGAAAACTTCTACATGGGTGGTAGTTCCTGGTTGTTCTCCTTTGCGTCCCAAACCCGTGTTAATTGAGTCTGGTATGTTGTTTCCAGAGGGTAGATTACTGCTAACAATCTTTGGTGGTTGTCCCACATAAATTCCTCCCAAGTTCCCTTTTTTAAACAAATCGGGGAAGTTGAAATACGCCATATAGTTTGTCGTCTCTACATTTCCCGATCGCCCTGGAATGTGAGAATTGGTATAGCCAGCCCAACCACCTAATGTGATGCGAGGGGTGATGCGCCAGTTTAAAGTAGCACCAATAGAATTTGTTTGTAGCGAGGCTGATTTACCAGTAAGCGGATTAACAGCAGTAATCTGTTCGTCTCCAGCGCCTGTGAGCAAATTACCATCGGGAGAATAATCATTAACGTAATACAAGGCAATATCAACGGGATCTGTTGGGGTAAGGGCTAGTTGGACGCCTGCTGTATTGTGTCCCCTTGACCGTTCTCTGCTATGGAAAAATCCTGGAACAGTGGTGGAGTAAACTGCCTGCAAACTGGCTCGTTTAGCAAATTGCCAATCAAAACCAACGCCCCCACGACCAAAGCCCATATTCAAAATAGGATTTCTTTGGGCAAAAACAGAGAGTGGCCCAGAAGCAGCGCTTTCCACGCGGTTTGGCCCTCGGAAAGCGTAAGCCATATTAACCCCTTCTGTCCCTACAATTCCCGCCAATTTATTACTAATGAGGAAGCGGTAATTCAGGTCGCTTAAAATCAAGTCGTTATCATTAAATAACTCATAACTAAGTAGAACATTATTAGTTAATCGGGGGTCAGTTGTACCTTTACTGGCTTGAAGACCTGCAAACAAATAACTGCGATCGCCAAATTGGGTAGTTAGATATAGCTGATTAAAGTTAATGACGTTGATGTTCGTACCGGGATCGCTTGTATCTCTTTTACCATCCCTGGGAAACAGATCGGCGCGATTGTTGCTACGTCCTTGCACGCCAACAATTGTCAATCCGCTGAGTTTGGTGGTTGTGGAAAATTGAGTTCCTTCTAGTTCACCTGTGCGAGCTTGCAGGCTATCTACGCGACCCCTAAGCATTGTTAGTTCGAGAACAAATTGTTCTTGCAACTGCTGCAAGTTTGTTAAATCTTCTCGCCTAACTAAGTCGGGGGTTGCTGTTGCAATCAATTTCTCAATTTGCCGCAAACAAGCATTTACTCCAGCGGCAAATTCATATCGTGTTAAACTGCGGTTGCCGCGAAATGTGCTATCGGGATAACCAGCTATACAGTTGTAGCGTTCGACGAGCGATCGCAGTGCTTCATAAGCCCAATCTCCCGGTTTCACGTCCCGCAATTGGGAGACGTTGGTAATTTGAGACATGGGATCGCTCTCTGAATCAGCCGCATCAGGGTTTTCCTGCGATAGCCGCTGCACGTCTTGCCAAGTCTCATCCTTGCTAGGCTGGGTGTAAGGCTCTAATAACTCTGGTGTCTGCGATAAGGGTGGATTTTCTGTGGGCGATGGTGGGGCGTTAGCAAAGCGGCTCCTCCGGAGCATCGCTATCTGCGGTGGTGCGACTTCATCTGAGAAAGATTGCTCTAAGAGTAACTTCGGCGCTTGAGAGGCGAGCGATCGCGGCGTTATATCGAGAGCCACAAGCGTCGCCACCGTGCAAATACTAAGATTCAGGATACGCATATATAGAGTGCTTAAATTACAGTTCACACGATCGCACCAGCTTTTTTATAGCCGATAATGTGGCATCATTTGACACACCCTATGTCCTATCCACTAATAAAAAATTATGTTATTCAGGTGGCAAACTTTTAGTTAAGTGTTGTTAAAACTCTGCGTTCCTAATTGAACAATAAAATACACCATCTGCGTGCCCCCACACAGATGGCGATCGCGGCTTCAATGTAAAAACCGCCACACTTAATTTTCCAAACCACTACCGCCGTAAACTGCGCGGATCGAGAGCATCCCGCAAGCCATCACCCAGCAAATTAAAAGCTAGCACGGTAAGAATAATCACTAAAGCCGGAGGCCAAATCAACCAAGGCTGCAACACCAAAATTGAAGCATTAGTCGCCAACGACAGCATATTCCCCCAAGACGGGTCAGGCTGTTTAATTCCTAGCCCAATCAAACTCAATACCGACTCAGCCCCAATAAACCCAGGCACTGCCAGAGTCGCAGAAATAATCACATAGCTAGTTGTCTGAGGTAAAACGTGGCGAATGATAATATACAGCGGGCTAGCACCCATAGCTCGTGCCGCTTGTACAAATTCGCGCTCTTTAATCGAAAGCACTTGCCCGCGAATCACCCTTGCCAACCCAGCCCAGCCAACTATTGAGGTAATCACCACAATTAACAAAAATCGCTGGGCGCTGCTTAACGAAGCTGGCAACACGGCGGCAAGAGCCACCAGCAGATAGAGGCTGGGAATAGTCATCAGCACTTCCACCAAGCGCATCAAAGCACTATCCACCCAGCCCCCGAAATAGCCGGAAATCCCTCCAACTAACATTCCCAACGGGAAAGAAATCGCAACTCCCACCAGGCCGATGCTGAGGCTGATTCTGCCTCCGTGCAGCAAACGGCTGAATTGGTCGCGGGCTTGCTCATCTGTTCCCAGAAGGTTAATCTTACCTTCGCCAGCAGCTCCGAATAAATGCCAATTGCATGGAATGCCTGATAAAAGTTCCACATCCTTCCACTTCAGCGTGTATGCCTGCTTAGATTGTGGTTCCTTGTCGGCATTGTCTGTTTTACTTGGCTCTGCTGCCAAGGGAGACGAGGCGGGCGTGGGGATGGGGGCGACCTGATTTACTTTTTCCCATTTCGGTAGTGGCAAACGAGTCTGAAACAGACGGTAGGTAGAACCCTGGACAAATAGCCGCAGCGGTGAAGGTTTTTGAAAGTCTACAGTGAGTTTGCGATCGCCTGTTTCTACAAGCGTCGGCCCTTGGGTTGTCGGATATACGTGCGGCCCGATAAACTGTCCTTCCTGGTTGCGAACGTAAATCCGCGTGGGTGGTAGGAGAGAGCCATCTAGCTGCGAAGCATATGGATCGTAAGGGGCAATGAAATCAGCGGCAATGACTGCCACATAGAAAACCAACAACAACAACGCCCCAAAACGAGCCAAGGGATTTTTCTTTAGTTTCTGCCACCAGTCCATTTATTTTCGATGATATTTTGGCTGAAGTATAAATTATGAAAGGTATCATCCTTCATACTTCATCCTTGATAGTTCATAGGTTTACTTTAGCTGTTCTGCTAATTGCCGCTGTACGTCCTCGGCACTTTCGTGTTCAACAGTAAATACATTCGCATATAGGTTGGCAATGATCTGTTTCCCTTGCTGTGTCAGCGACAGGTAGCGTAAGGCATCCTGAATGTAAGGAAATACGCCATACCAGTAGAACTTGGGATAATTTCTCCGCAAATCTCCGGGATGCTGATAGCCCAAAGCTTTATTCACGCCAGTTTCTTCAAACTCATAGTACAGCGCCCCAATTTTATTGAGATAGCGCTGATCGCTCAACTGGCCAATCAAGTCAGAGGCACGCACCAAGCCGGGGAAGCTAATTGTGTCTTGATGATCTTCGGCTTTTGGCACGGGGAAACGGGTCAGTTCAATATTGCGCTTGATCACCTCAGCGTCAATTAGTTTATGACCGCCAAAGCGTTCCTCAATAAACAGTTTTGCCCGATCCACATGATAAGGCGTCAAGCTGGCATCCGAGCCGCCGCGAGGCACGTGAATCATTTCGCCATCTTGGCCTGTGGCGTACATCCGTTCCATGTCTCTATCTTGTCTGCACACTCCCTTGACGTAGCCGATGTCATGGCAGACTACGGAGATAATGAAGTGCAACCAGTCGTCCGGCGACACCCCACCTTCGCGGATATGTCTGCCCCGTAGGATTTCTTGTCCCACAAGTGCTACTAAGATGGAGTGTTCTACGTTGTGATATAGGGCGTCGCTGTTGGCAATGTTTTCTAGAGCCATGCTCCCCGCCCAGGCGATAATATCTTCGTAGTGAGGGTTTAACCCTCCGTATGTGCGGCGGTAGCCATCTCGAATCTTTTGCACAAAAGAGTCGATGAGAATTTCGGTTGCGTTAAACATCCTTGGTACTAGCTCGTACTGAGTGCAATGTAAGGGGTGGTTCTGAATCTAGGATGCAATAAAATTTGTCTTGCGTCTCTGCGAACTGTCACGATCGCGTTGTGTTTGTTATCACAAGCCGTTGCTAATCCTTTCAGGGCGGCGATCGCGCTCTTTTAGAAACGCCTCATACCTTGCGTCTATTTACCTTTGGTTATAGGTAATTCAATTATCCTCAAGAGCAGCTACCCCTCCCAGGAGCCTAAGTTAACCTAACACAATTCATTAAAATTTATAGTTCCTTCCATCATTCTACAAATAGCCAATTTCCTCACGGGCTACTTTGTTAGCAATTTTTGACAAAGCCGCCATCTTCCTAGCAAGGAAGCCGGGGAATTTTGTAAAGACTCTCAGCATCTAACTTGACAAAGCAAAAGACGCAGTTGATAGTAGCAAATAGTTTATAATGTATAAACATCAGCACCAGCTTTATAGTGAGTGCCGATAGCAAAACAACCGCAAGCGGGCGTAATTCAGTGGTAGAATGTCAGCTTCCCAAGCTGAACGTCGTGGGTTCGAGTCCCATCGCCCGCTTAAACCATATTTCTATTTCTTTCATTGATATCCC
The DNA here is from genome assembly GCF_014695585.1 of Microcoleus sp. FACHB-831. Classification (NCBI taxonomy): domain Bacteria; kingdom Bacillati; phylum Cyanobacteriota; class Cyanophyceae; order Oscillatoriales; family Microcoleaceae; genus Microcoleus; species Microcoleus sp. FACHB-831. The sequence continues at coordinate 161,854 of NZ_JACJON010000036.1, forward strand.
ATAGCGATCGCGTTTGGCGGTGCTGGTTTATGCAATTGCCAATCTGGAGCTGCATATACTTGCACGCGATTCCGACCAGCCGCCTTTGCTTGATAAAGCGCTTCGTCAGCAGCCGCAATTAGCCTGGTTGGTGAAGAGTCTTGTCTGGGAACAGTGGAAGCGACGCCCAAACTTACCGTGACATAATCGCTCACCAACGAAGCGCCATGAGCAATCTGCAAAGCTCTTACTCTAACAAGGATTTTAATCGCCACTCGAATGGCACCAGGGGCGTCTGTGTAAGGTAAAACAAGCGCAAATTCTTCTCCCCCGTATCGAGCCACTAAATCGGCGGGACGTTTCGCACCTCGATTTATGGCTCTGGCAACCTGCCGCAAACACTCGTCTCCAGCTTGATGACCGTAGGTATCGTTATAGGCCTTGAAACAATCGATATCGCACAGAATCAAAGATAGGGGCATTTGCTCCCTCACCAAACGCCGCCATTCTACATCTAGATATTCGTCAAAGCGACGACGGTTGGCAATCCCAGTAAGGCTGTCAAGAGTAGCTATACGCTGTAACTCTTGGTTTGCCGCCTCCAACTGTTGATAGAGTTCCGCTTGTTGGATAGCGATCGCCAATTGAGTTGCCAGTTGCTTGAGCAAGTCAATCTCCAACTGCTGCCATTGCCGCTCTCTGCTACAGTGATGGGCAATCAGCAACCCCCACAACTGCGGATGATGTCTTTTGGATTGTCCATTGTGGATTGTTTTTTCCCCTTGAATAATTGGAACCACCAACTTCGATCTGACACCACACTCCTCCAGTAAATTAATGTGATTTGGGCATAGGCCCGCTGAATAGATATCCTCCACAACGAGTATGCGATCGTGTTTAGAAGGTTCGATATAAGTTTCTTCAAAGTAGGGATCGTAAATGCTAGCTCCCAGCATCGGCGTCACATCAGCAACTACCGATTCCACAGTTACAACGCCGCTCCAATCTGGATTAAAGCGCAAAACGCTCACTCGGTCAGTCTGAAGAAACTCTCGCACTTCAGTCACCGTAGTATGGAGAATTTCTCTAAGGTTCAGAGACTGGCGGATGTGCTGTGTAATCACCCCCATCAATCGTTCCCTTTCAGTCTGCCAACGCAGAGCCTCTTCTGTACGCTTGCGGTCGGTTATGTCTTGAGCTGTCCCTAAAATCTGTTTGGGCACGCCTTCAGCAGTTCTGCTGAAAACAAGCTCGCGACTGTGAAGCCAGCGCCATTCACCGCCTTTGTGCTTTATTCTGTAATCGCACTCAATAATCTCACCATCGCGGGCAGCAGCAAATTTTTCCTGATGCTTTCTTAAATGGGCAAAATCATCAGGATGCATTAAACTTGGCAGCACTCCTGCTGCCATTTCTAAAATTTCTTCTAATGTATAGCCGAGCAGTTCGCCGATTTGGCGATTCACATACACGTTGCGTTGTTCGCTTAAATCATATATATACATCAAATTCGGAGCGGTGTCGGCAATTTGCTGGATGAAATGCTGGCTCTCTCGCAGTGCCTCCTCCACACGCTGGCGCTCCTGTATTTCTTCCAAAGCCTGATCCCGCATCTTCCGGTAGTCTTGCAGGCGGGATGTTAAATCAGTTACATCCTGTATCCCTAAAAGTGCATAGAAACCGACTCCGCTGACTGTCGGTACTGCTGTCACTGTTGTTTGCTGTATGCGTAGCTGACCCTCACCTATCTCTGCGGGAATAATATACTTGTGCAGCTGTGAAGAAAAAATTGTCGGCGGCCCACCTTCAAAAATTGGCTTCAGGCGGCTAGAGTATTTGGGCTGATTCAGGTGGGGAAAATGGCCAATAATGTTGGTTCCTAATATTTCGCTCCGAGGAATTTTCGTCCAGTCTTCGAGGCAACTGTTCCAAAACAGAACAACAAAGTCTTCTCGTAGAACGCACATGCCGACAGGGACGCGATCGAGAACACCGAACTTTTCCTCAGCCAGCTTGATGTCGTTCATAAAGCCTCCTCAACCGCGCTATCGATAGCTTTTATCAAAGCGTCGAACGACCCTACATTGAAGATTAGAATAATGTCTCCAGAAATTTCCAACTGTTCAAGAGTAAAATGTGTTTGAGCTAGGAGGATAGTAGCGTGGGGAGCAAAATCGCTTGAAGGCCAAAGGTTGTCAACAGTACCCTCTTTATAAGAGGGCAGCGAGTAGTCAAGCCGCTGTTCAAACACGTTACTGATCGAACCCATCACGCCGTTAAGAACAATATTGCCAACTTCGCTCAACGTCCCAATCTTTACTGAATCAAGATCGGGGCTACCGGGTTCCTCTCCCGTGAGAATAGCTACCAACATGGAAGCGCTATCTGTTGGGAATACCAACTGTGCGTTGCCGGCAAAGGAGCCTCTGAAGCCAAGCCCAACAGCGGAAACCCTTTCTCCGTCGAGTCTTTCTTCCAGTTTATCTTTCAACTGGTCGGGTAAAAGTATCTTTATGCAAGGAATCTGTAAGCGAATGTGAGTACAGAGCATCTCATCCAAGACCCCCGCGGCTCTGCCAACGCCGATGTTGACAACCTCCTGCAATACATCCTGCTGGTAAGCGGTCAGGTTCATGGTGCTGTCTCCTGATGGAAACTCAGAGCCGTTTTTAGCGCTTGTAGTATTTCTGGGGGTTGGGAGGGCTTGTTGATAACGGCGATCGCTCCTAGTTCTAAGCATTGTTGACGAGTACTTTGTTGGATGTCTGCCGTTATCACCACTATCGGTATTTTCGACCCCTCATCCTGCAAGGTTTTAAGCACATCCAAACCGTCCACTTCTGGCATTAAGAGGTCTAAAAAGATACAGTCTGGGTTGTGCGTGCGAACCATTTCCAGACCTTCACGGCCATTGGTTGCCTGCAATATTGTGTGACCGTCGTTTTCCAAAACTTTGCTCATCATCCGGCGGCTTAACCAGGCATCTTCTACAACTAGAATTAAAGCCACTTCTTCTTCTCCCTTAAGTCTTTAAAGCCGACCAAGCATGCATTAGAGCATTTAACAACTGGCGAGACAGTCACTATTTTCATTAAAATTAACATTCAACTTGTCTTAAATATAAGCCAAGTAAATGATGTTTTGTAAATTCTGCTTTAATAAAGGTCTAACTTATTAATACTACTTAATTTAGCAGAAAATACTTTTAAATGCTTCAGTCAAATTTATTATTTTTTTACTACAAATGGCGCTTTCTGTATAAAAGCATTCTAGCTCTGATTCTTGCTTTAATATCAGGGCATACCGCGAATCAGCGATCGCATTCAGCCGAACCGAGTAATTCTATGAGTTTTCGGTGAATATTTCCGCAAGGCGCTGCTGAAGCAGCTGGGGAAATTGTGCATAGTACTGTTGATTTAGAGGCGAAGGGTGGGGCAGTGGCAAAAGATTTATTACCCGTTGATGCAAGTTTCCTTGGTTATCTTTTGTTGGCAGCGTAACCTGAATACTGGAAGTATAGCGATCGCTTCTTTCAAAAAATTTTTTTAACTCCCCTTTAGCAGCATATGGGGCAAACCAATTAAATGCTTCATTCCCCAGAGTGATAATTTTATCGCCTTGCCAGTGTATTATCAGCAACCGCTCTAGGAAGGGACGAAATCGTTTTTTTACCGCCTCAGTGTATGCTTTGTTACCGGGTGGTTTGTAAGGTACTGTGTTGGTAAGTAGAACGTGTTCAAGAACAACTTGCAAATCGGTATTTTTAGTAGGTTCTTCGCCAGCGATCGCCCTATATAAACCCCGGCGCACGAGTATCCCCGCTGCACCGTAAAGTGGCTGACGTGCGTGTACTTCATCTTTTCCCAAATCTCTTGCAAAAAAGCACAATTTGCTTTCTAAATTGCCTGCATAGAGAATTGGCTGACTTGGCTGCAAACCCGCCGCCAAATAAACTGGTTCATCAACAGGAAATGCAGCACTTTCAGCTTCCTGTTGGATCTCGGCAATTAATTCTATCCCTGATAGGGATTTAGGGTTATTGTCAGTCATGTATATTTAGAAGATGCTGCCTTTTAAATTATACCAAAGTTTGCACCAATTTTCAGATAAGCGATCGCGCCTTATCGTTAAGTTAAGTCATTTTAACTCGGCAATATTCCATCCCCTATAAACTCTAGATATCCTTGCCCTTTAAAAACATACAGACTTTTAGCAGTACGACGAATTTGGATATACCCATGATAGAAACTACAATTGGCGAAGAAGCAATTAAGCAAAATCTGGAACAATTTCTGCTCGTACTTTCAGTTTCCTTGAGCGTAGCGACTCTATCGCAGGTTTTCAGTTGGTTGCGCCAAATTCCCTACACCTTGCTACTGGTAATTGCCGGGTTGTTTCTGGCGTTTGTGGATGTGCGGCTGGTGAATCTATCGCCAGAATTAATACTTGAGATTTTTTTGCCGCCGCTTTTGTTTGAAGCCGCCTGGAATATCCGCTGGAAAGAACTGAAGCGGGATTTGCTACCAGTCAGTTTGTTTGCCATCGTTGGCGTCATCATTTCCGTTGTTGGCATTGCTTTCCCCCTCAACCTGGCGACTGGACTTCCTTTGGCAACTGCACTACTTGTGGGTGCTTGCTTATCTGCAACCGATCCCGTTTCTGTAGTGGCGTTGTTCCGCGAACTTGGCGCTGGCAAACGCCTCACAATGTTGATGGAAGGAGAGAGTTTATTTAATGATGGCGTGGCAGTAGTAGCCTTTACTCTGCTAGTAGGAACCCCGTTAGGAACCCAAGCCTTATCGCTTCCAGCTACGATTGCGGGTTTCTTAACGTTTGTCGGCATTGGCATTGGAGTTGGCAGCCTAATTGGTTTTGGCATTTCCTACCTTACTCAACGCTTCGATTTGCCTTTAGTAGAGCAATCACTAACTCTAGTTTCAGCTTACGGCACTTATTTAATAACAGAGGAATTGGGAGGTTCCGGTGTAATTGGCGTTGTCACAGTAGGCGTTATTTTGGGTAATTTTGGTTCTCGTATCGGCATGAACCCGCGCACGCGGCTACTGGTTTCTGAATTTTGGGATTTTTTGGCATTTTTTGTTAATTCAATTGTCTTTCTATTGATTGGCGACCAAATCAACTATGGGCGTTTAGAGCAAAATTTTGGGTTGATTGGCGTGACAATTGCAACAGTGCTTGCGACGCGAGCCGTTGCCATTTATGGATTGGGTGGATTGAGCAATTGGTTGTTTAAGTCCGAGATTGGCTTGCGAGAGCAGACGGTACTTTGGTGGGGCGGATTAAGAGGTTCTGTCTCGATTGCTTTGGCTCTAAGCGTACCAGCTATGCTCTCAGGGCGAGAGGAAATTATTGACATAGTATTTGGCGTTGTCTTGTTTACTCTGTTAGTTCAAGGTTTAACTACTCGGCTATTTTTAGAAAAACTGGGGCTAATAAAGGACCAGCCGTTCCGCCAGGAATATTCTGAAGCAATTGCCCGCCGTACCGCCCTAAAGCGGGTGCTGAAATATCTATTAGAAGTTGTTAAGGAAGAAGAAATAAATACAGAGTTTTACCGCTACGAAAGAGAGTTGGTGCAAGGACAACTCAAGAGTGTTGAGGAGGAAATTCAGCAGATGCAAAATATACATCCTGAACTCCGGACTTTGGAAATGGAACAATTGCGAGAAAAACTATTAGATATTGAAGCAGACACTTACGCAGAATTTATCAGATCTGGGCGTTTGGATAATCGGCTTTCGCCTATGTTGCAGGAAATTTTAGCGGAAGCAACCGAGGATGAACTATGAACGGCTTTATGCTAAGGCAGAAGACGGTTAGCCCCTGAGAAAATAGGCGAGCTATAGCCCTATAGCTTGCGTACTTTCTATGCGTATCAATAAGTTTAATTTGCCTGTCCTTTTCCTGATTGTTCTTGTTGTTTAACTTCGGTTGGCGCTTGCGGGCCTTTTCCAGGCAACCAAGGTGATTCGCCCAACTGTGAAGCTGGTTCTTTTCCGGGCAACCAAGGTGACTCCCCCAACTGTGAAGGCGGTTCTTTTCCAGGCAACCAAGGTGAATAGGTTGACTTTGACCCTTTTTCTAATTGCTGCTGTTGCGATTCGGCTGAATTTGCTGGTTGTGTAACTTCAGGCTGCTGTGTTGGTTCAAGTAGCTTTGCCTCCTCTTTAATTTCAGGCTGCTGTGGTGTTGGCAGTTCCAGTTGAGTTAGGGGTTCGATTGGAAGCACCGGTTGGGCTGTCGGTGACGGTGCTTGTGATGGGGTTGAGGGCCGATCTTTTAGGGCAGCTTCTTGCAACTGCTTTAGTTCAGCTTCCAACTGCTGTTGTTTTTTAGCCTGTGCTTGTCGTTGTATTTCGGCTTCCACCAAGTTTTTGATTTCAGCGTCTTGCTGTTGCTGTTTTTCAGGTTCTAGCAGACCTATTTGTTTGCCCAGCGCCTGACGTTGTTTTTCAGCTTTTAGCTTGTCTTCTATTTCAGTTTTTAGCTGTCGTGCTAGTTCAGCTTCTAGTTTCTGTTTGTTTTCAACTTCTAGTTTTAGTTGTTGTTCGGCTGCGATCGCATCAGCTTTCTTTGGATCTGGTATCGAACTATTACTAAATCCTGGTTGTGCCGATCGCTTTGTTGCTGTATCTCTTGGACTTAAATTCGACTGTCCCGATGGCGTTAGTGTTGGAGTAGCTTTTGGTTTTAAATTCTTAGCTTCTAGCTGCGATCGCTGCCAGCCTTCACCAGCTACTAAACTTACTACAGTGGCAATACCTAACCCTATCAATAGCACTGAGCTATGAGAGCCTTGCTTATCGCGATAATAGCTTGTACGCGCATAAACCTCTGGCTTGGCAGGAATTTCTTCCTCCTGCGTGGGTAGGGTATATACGGGCGCGATATCTAGAATCTTTTTTGGTTCTACTGGTTCTTGAGGCGTGGCTTCCTTTGGTTGCGTTTCTTCCCCTACCTGCGGCGACTGCTTGATTCGCATGGCTGTCACCTTCATCTCGGTTTGCCCAAACTGCAAACTGCTGCCTTTTGCGATCGCCACTTCATCAGTTTCTAGGCGTTCTCCATCGAAAACTATAGCGTTGCTCTCGCTCAAACAACGTAAATAAAAACTACCCTGCTCTCGATCAAAGAATATCTCTGCTTGCAGATCCGATACCGTCGAATCGGACAAAACAATATCGCACAGTTCTGGATCGCGTCCAATACGGATGGTTCCAGACGTTTTACTGGATTGTCCCTCGCGGATCGTCTGCGTCCTCAGATCCTTATTCTCTAACCAATATAAAGTCAACTCATTCATTACTTTATACCTGGATGAAATTAGCTCTTAAATCCAAAAACCACGCTTATCCCGTTTAACTATCCAATAATTTCGCCGTTTCTTGAGGCGTCACCAAAGTATTAGCACACAGAATACCAGAAGCAGCAACAGCAGGAACGCCAATTCCAGGCATAGTGCTATCACCTACTCTATACAATCCAGGGATGGGCGTATGCGTCCCTGGAAACATACCTTTTCCCGCTACGATGGCAGGGCCATAAGTTCCGTGATGTCGGCGCAAATAATAAGCATGAGTCAAGGGCGTACCAATAAGTTCCAGGACAATGCGATCGCGGATGTCTGGAATTATACGCTCTAAGGCATCAAATAGAGATTGCGATCGCTCTTTCTTCCTCTGAATATAACTATCATCTCGCAGCCATCCCTCATAAGGTTCGAGCGTATAAGCGTGAACTACATGATGTCCCGGTGGCGCTAAATTTGCATCCCACACAGTTGGGATAGAGATCATGCAAGTATTCCCCGGTTCCGCAATATCCTTATCCGCATCGCGGACAACAACATGATGACCAGTAAGATTTTCCAGCCCTTCAGCCCGGATGCCTAAGTGTAAATGCATGAAGCTATCTACCGCAGGCGTTGCTAAAGATTGTTGGCGATAGGATTGGGGTAAATCTTCTTCGCGCAACAACTTAGTATAGGTATCCCAGATACTTGCATTAGAAATAACGCACGGCGCGTTGATAATTTCTCCATTCTTCAACCGCACGCCCGTTGCTTTGCCAGATTCCACTAGAATTTGCTCAACATGAGCATTCAACCGTAACTCACCACCCCAACGCTTTAACCCCCGCACCAAGGCATCAACAATTGCGCCACTCCCCCCAACAGGATATTCCACCCCAGCGCGGCTACGTTCGCCCAACATAAATGCAACTTCAGGGGCAATTGTTCCGTGCGCTTTTAGCCCAGAAAGCAAAAAGCATTCTAAGTCAATTAAACGCCTTACCCAAGGATCTCGCACCTCCCGATCCATCACATCTCCTACAGAACCTTGGATAATGCCTAGTTGGGGTAACATTTTTAAGACTGAAGGCAGATAGCGCCCCAATATGACAGGAATTAACTGCCAATCTGCCCTCAAAGCAATAGTGGGAATACCCCGGAGAGATTCATAAAGAGGTAATAAGCGTTGCTCAAATCGCTCCAGTTCCCTTGCACCCCCGGGCGTAATTTGTGCAACTGTTTGCCGATAGCGGCTAGCGTCGCTGTAAACGGGAAAGGTTCCTTCTGGGAAGTGGTAATGTCCCAAGGGATCGTAACGAACTGCTTGGAGAGATTCTCCTAAAACTTCCAGCACTTGTTGTAGCGGGTTCAGACCGCTACCCTGACTTAAACCGCAATAGAAAGAGGGGCCAGAATCGAAGTGAAACCCGCCACGAGAAAAGGTGTGAGCAGCACCGCCAGCGATCGCGTGACTTTCGCACACCAACACTCGCTTACCATACCGAGCAAGTAAGGCAGCGGCTGTTAAACCACCTATTCCACTGCCAATCGCGATCGCATCAAAACTTTTCATTGCTCGTTGCTCATTGTTGATGGTTCATTGCTCGTGGCGATTAACCCTTAACTACTTTTGCTGAGTTTCCGGTATTCCTGTAGGCACGTTTCCGTTGTTTCTATTTTCTCGGGGTTCCCCACGTCTGGGTGGCGTTTTCTGGCTGGGAACAACTCTAGATCCGCCCGATTCACGTCCATCGGGCGTGCCGCTGCCTGGTGGTGGCGTGAAAGGGCCTCGCGTCGTTGCCGCTCCTGGGAGATCGAAGGGCAGACCTGTTGCACCTGTCAAATTGGCACCAAGTAAATTTGCACCGTTCAGGTTAGCGCTACTCAGGTTAACGCCAACCAAGTTAGCACCATCTAGCTCGCTGTTAGTTAGATTGACATTCATCAGCGTGGCAGCGACAAGATTGGCATATCTCAAATCGGCACTAATTAAATTAGCATTGCTCAGGTTCGCCTCAATCAGGTTTGCTCCCATGAGAATTGAGCGACTCATTTGAGCATTGCTCAAGTCAACTCCAACCAAGTTAGCGCTCATCAAATTGGCACGCTCCAAAATAGCATTGCTCAGGTTTGCGCCAATCAGGTTAGCTCCTTGCAAGTCGGCATCGCTCAGGTTAGCTCCCTTTAAGTCGGCACCGCTAAGATCGCACTTTGGACATTTATTTGTTTCTTGTAACTGTTTTACGTGGGCAGGATTTTCGGCAGTCGCAGGCGTTGCTAGATACAGTGGCGCTAGCAGTAGAGCAAAAAATAGAATTTTTACTTTCATTCGATCTAGTAAATGCCTAGCCTAGCGTAGCCTAAGACACCGCATTCGTCCTGCGTAGCTGTGAAAGGGCTAAAAAAGCGATCGCGTAGCTTTGTTACTGCTGAATTCGTCTAAGGAGTTCAACTGCTTTTTGATAACTATCTGTCTGCTGCTGTGAAGAGAAAAGTCTGGCAGCAGTTCGCAAATCTTCAATTGCTGCATCGCGGTTTCCTTCTTCGTAGCGGAGTAGTCCTCTATTGCCATAAGCTCTAGCAAAGTCGGGATCGAGACGAACTACTTGAGTGTAATCGGCGATCGCTCCTTTTTTATTGCCCTGGAGGTGGTAGGCAATAGCTCTGTTGTAATAAGCTCCTGGCTGGTTGGCAGCGATTTCGATTGCTCGATCGTAATCGGCGATCGCTCCTTTAATATCTCCCAACTGGCGACGCGCTACTCCTCGGTTTTCGTAGGCTACAGCCATCTTGGAATCGATGCGTATAGCTTGGGTAAAGTCAGCAATGGCTTGTTGAGATAGCCCCCAATTTATGAGGGTACGTCCCCGATTCACGTATGCGCTGGCGTAGTCTGGCTTGAGACGAATCGCCTCGGTGTAGTCCTCAACGGCTCCTTTATTATCGAGCAGGCGATCGCGCATGGCACCGCGATTGTAGTAAATGCTGGGGTCGGTTGCGTTGAGTTTAATTGCCTGGGTGTAATCTGCAAGCGCTTCCTTATTTTTTTCCAACTCAGCGTAGACAAGCGCCCGATTTAGGTAAGAAGCAACATCTTTGTTATTCAGTTTTATTGACTGAGTATAGTCTGCGATCGCGCCTTGACTATCCTTGTTTCGGTAACGCGCCAGTCCCCGGTTATAGTATGCTTCTGCCATTTTGGGCTGCAAGCGAATTGCCCCGGTAAAATCAGCGACGGCGGCGGTGTATTCTCCTACCTTAAACTTATTCGCCCCTTGGTTTAATAAGTCTGTCGCGCTCAATTGAGCTATTAAATTTTTTTGATTTCTTGAATCCTCAATTGCTTTTGTAGAGACGCGAGCGATCCCGTCTTCCTGTTCTTCAGAATTATTGAAAGCGCTTGCAGTTCCAATCTGACCTAAAACAGCCAAAACCAAAGCTGAGGAAATATAGCCGACTTTTATCAGTAGGTAGTGTTTCATAGTTTATCGTTCATCGTTCATTGTTCATGGCTCATCGGTCAATGAACCATGAACTACCAATTATCAACTAACAACTGAAGCTGTAGATTTTTTGAGTTTCCAAACCCTCGCATACCGAAGAAGGCAGTTGACTGAGGGGGAAACTTTGGCGATCTAGCTGCACTTGCAAGCCTGTTAGGGGATCGAGTCCAGAGGATACCAAAAATTCCAGGCGTTGCAGTTGCGGCCAAGTTGAGAGGTTGTCTAAAATTGCCGCGATCGCTTGCACGTAGGGATGATTGCCATTCTCGAACCAATCTGGGGAAGCGAGATTGGGTTGGTCAAAGCCTAAGTGAAATGTCAGCGAGGGAGTACCAAAAAGAGCGATCGCCACTGGTCTTGCTTCTTCTTTCAACAACAAGTGATGAGTCTTTGCCAAATGTCGCAGCTTCTCCAATCTCTCGTAGCGCTCTTGTACCGAACTTTCTTCCTCCTGCCAGTCAAGCGCTACTGTGACTAAATAAGTCTGCAACAACATATGGCCTAGCTTTTCCGCCTTTGTTGCCAGATAAGTTGTATTGTAGTCATTCGCCTCAATCAGCAGAGCCACGCGATCCACCATCTCCAACCCATAGCCCTTCAAGCCAGCAATTTTGCGCGGGTTGTTGGTAATTAGGCGAATTTTACTAACTCCTAGATCGTTGAGAATTTGCGCCCCTACGCCATAATCTCGCAAGTCGGCGGGGAACCCCAAACGTTCGTTTGCTTCGACCGTATCCAATCCCATATCCTGCAACGAATAAGCTTTTAACTTATTGATCAGGCCAATTCCTCGCCCTTCCTGTCGCAGATATACAACTACTCCCGAACCAGCATTTTCAATCATTTTCAGCGCTGCTTGCAGTTGCATCCGGCAGTCGCACCGCAAAGAACCAAGGGCATCACCCGTCAAACATTCCGAGTGCATCCGCACCATCACTGCTTGGTCTTTAAAGTCTGCTGGCTCTCCCTTAACAATAGCTACGTGATCGGAATTATCTAAGGTGTTGCGATAGCCGTAAATTTGGAAATTACCAAACTGCGTGGGCAATTCCGCTACTGTTTCGCGGCGAACAAAACGTTCGTGTGCCAGACGGTAACTGATTAAGTCAGCAATGCTGATAATTTTCAGATTGTGAGTTTTGGCGTACTCTATTAACTCTGGCAACCGCGCCATCGATCCATTAGGATTTTGAATTTCGCAGATGACAGCGGCGGGATATAAGCCAGCGAGTTGTGCAAGGTCAACTCCAGCTTCGGTATGACCTGCTCGTTTCAAGACGCCTCCTTCCCTAGCGCGGAGAGGGAAGATGTGACCGGGACGGCGCAGATCCTTGGGTTTTGTGGATGGGTTGATGGTGACTTGAATAGTACGCGCTCGATCTTCAGCAGATATCCCCGTGCCTACACCCATCTCGTGTGTGGCGTCGATGCTGACGGTGAAGGCAGTTTGGTTGCTGTCGGTGTTGGTGCTGACCATTAAGGGCAGTTCTAGTTCATCGAGGCGATCGCCGTTTAGCGCCAGACAAATCAAGCCCCGCGCATCCACTGCCATGAAATTTATCATATCCGGCGTGGCAAACTGAGCCGCGCCAATTAAGTCGCCTTCATTTTCCCGGCTTTCGTCATCCACTACTACTAGCAGCCGACCAGCCTTGAAGTCTGCTAGGGCAGCGTCAATTGAGTCAAATTTAAATGATGAGTTCGAGGCGTTATTGGGCTTGCTCACAGAGAAGGTCAAAGTTGCTAACTATAAATTTTCTTTAATTCTAGCCAGCTTCGATTGTATCCTGTTTACCCTGTTGTTCGATCTCATCTCCATATACCTTTGCCTAACTGATGTTTGTTTTCATAACAAGCTGTTTAATTTTAAACAGCGATCGCTTAAATTTCAGGATAATTTCGCGGATTGAATGTATTAATTTAACAAACTACAAATCTATATAAAGATTTTATTTAATTTGGGTTTTTCTAATGTGCTTTTTTTAACGAACCGCGAAGACGCAAAGAGCGCAAAGGAAAGAGGTAAAAAGAGATTGTGCAACTGATTTATGAGCGCTATATATTCGCAAATAATATAAAAATTGCTGGTTTATAAACCTTTTAAATTTATTAAATGGAGTTAACAATTTTAAATAATCTTGTTGCTTAACTTAAGCTATTTTTTATACAAAAAAGAACTTAGTTTACTAACATTTATTTCTTTATAAGCGATAAGGGCTATGTGCGAATCCTTCATTTTCTCTGTTGCATTACTCAAAAATTATTACCTAAATAAACAGTAAAAATCCTAATTTATTACTATTTATATTCGCTTAAATAAGAGGAAAATGGAAGATATTCAAGGAGTATTTAGACAAGCATATAAACATAAGAAATATAATTTACTCAATTCCATTCAACAATTCGCTTGGCGATACTCCTAAAGCTTTAGCCAACCGCACTATATTTAACAGGGCAATATTCCTCTCACCGCGCTCGATACCACCAATGTAGTTGCGATGCAGCCCTGCTAGTTCTGCTAACTCTTCTTGGGAAAGACCCCGCGATTTTCTCAATTTCCGAATGCGATCGCCAAATTTTTCCAGACTTGGATTTGCTGCCACGCCAAAAAAATTACTGTTTCTCATGGCGATTTATCTACACACTATAAGTGTGATTATTAAAAAAAGCCATAAGATATGGGTAAATATATCTTCCCAGAACGCAACCTGATCTAGAATTCAGCAAATCGTTTTTTAAGGCAGTAGCTCTGTTAGGGTTAAATATCATGGGTGATTTAAAACGTGTGCCAGTAGGAATTGTTGGCGCGTCAGGTTACGGTGGCGTGCAACTGGTAAGGCTCCTGATGGATCATCCAGGGGTTGAAGTGGTTTACTTAGGTGGAGAAAGCAGTGCTGGGAAGTCTTTTTCCGACCTATATCCTCACTTGAGCCATGCCGTAGATCTGAAGATAGAGGCGATAGATTTAGACAACATTGCCTCACGCTGCGAAGTTGTTTTTCTCTCACTCCCCAACGGTTTGGCTTGTCAGATGGCACCAAAACTGGTGGAAAAAGGTTGCAAAGTGCTGGATTTGTCAGCAGACTATAGATTTACATCCTTAGAGACATACGCAGCATGGTACGGCAGCGATCGCAACGATGAAGAAATCGCAGGAACAGCCGTATATGGCTTACCGGAACTATACCGCGATCGCATCAAAGAAGCCCAGCTCATAGGTTGTCCCGGTTGCTACCCCACCGCCAGCTTAATGGCACTCTCACCCCTCCTCAAGCAAGGCTTAGTCTTGCCCGAAACCTCCATCATCGACGCCAAATCTGGCGCATCCGGAGGCGGACGACAAGCCAAAACCAATCTATTGCTAGCTGAAGCAGACAACTCCTTTGGAGCCTACAGCGTCGGCGGTCGTCACCGACACACCCCAGAAATCGAGCAAGTGTGCAGCGACTTAGCAGGTCACGAAGTACGAGTGCAATTTACCCCCCACCTGGTTCCGATGGTGCGCGGCATATTAGCAACCGTCTACGCAACACTGCGCGATCCGGGCTTAGTGCGAGAAGACTTAATTACAATTTTCAGAGCCTTCTATCGCTCCTCTCCCTTTGTCAAAGTCTTAGACGGTGGCGTTTATCCCCAAACTAAATGGGCTTGCGGCACCAATCTCTGCTACATCGGCATCGAAGTTGACCCCCGCACCAACCGCGTAATTGTCATGTCAGCGATCGATAACTTAGTCAAAGGGCAAGCAGGCCAAGCGATTCAGTGTCTCAACCTAATGATGGGTTGGGAAGAAACACAGGGGTTGCCCCAAATGTGCTTCTATCCCTAATCTTGAATTTTGAATTTTGGATTTTGGATTGGCGATAGTAATTACCAATCCAAAATCCAAAATCTAAAATCCCTTTGGCCCTAAACCAACTACCCCGGCATATACTGCCTTTTCGCCCAATTCATCCTCAATTCGCAGCAAGCGGTTGTACTTAGCTACTCTTTCGCTGCGACAAAGCGAACCAGTTTTAATTTGTCCGGCGCGTGTTGCTACGGCTAAATCTGCAATAGTTGTATCCTCGGTTTCTCCAGAACGATGGCTGATTATCGACCGGAATCCATTGCGGGTTGCAAGTTCGATAGTTTCCAAAGTTTCTGTCAGAGAACCAATTTGATTGAGCTTGATCAAGATCGAATTAGCCGCAGATTGCTCAATGCCTTTCTTTAAGCGGATGGGGTTGGTAACGAACAAATCGTCTCCCACAAGTTGCACGCGGCTACCCAACTTCTGAGTTAAAAGTTTCCAATTTTCCCAGTCTTCTTCGTGCAGACCATCCTCAATCGAGACAATGGGATATTGCCCGACTAACCCAGCCATGTAATCAACAAACTCAGCGGGCGAGTGGGGAGTGCCATCGTAGACATATTGCCCATTTTTGTAAAATTCGCTGGCTGCGACATCTAGGGCTAAGGCTACTTGTTCGCCTGGTTTGTAGCCAGCTTTTTCGATAGCAGCAACGAGCAATTCTAAAGCTGCCTGATTTGACTCTAAGTTAGGAGCAAAACCACCTTCGTCGCCGACGCCAGTCAGCAATTTCTTATCCTTTAGCACCTTGGCTAAAGCCGCAAATACTTCGGCTCCCCAGCGCAGCGCTTCTTTAAACGAAGGCGCACCCACAGGCACAATCATGAATTCTTGGAAATCCACGTTGTTATCGGCGTGCGCTCCTCCGTTGATCACGTTCATCAAGGGGACTGGCAGTACGTTGGATAAGGGACTGCCCAAGTAACGATAGAGAGGGAGTTCCACGCTGATAGCAGCAGCTTTGGCGTTTGCCAGGGAGACTGCCAGGATAGCATTGGCGCCCAAGTTTGATTTATTCTCCGATCCGTCGAGTTGGATCATCGTGCGGTCAATCAAGACTTGATCGAGCGCGTTTAACTCCAACAGTTCGTCAACAATTTTCTCCTCGATGTTCTGCACGGCTTTGAGGACACCTTTGCCACTGTATCGGCTGGGATCGTCGTCGCGCAGTTCGTGGGCTTCAAAAGTCCCCGTCGAGGCTCCACTGGGAACTTGAGCTAATCCCACCGCACCGTTGACTAGATATACTTCTGCTTCGACGGTGGGGCGACCGCGAGAGTCGAGGATTTCGCGAGCGATAATGGCATCGATGGCGGTATCTGACATGTTAATCATTCCGTTTCACCCTTGATAGGAAATTGCAACTAACTCACACCTGGTTAAGCCTTCGATAGGCTTATATAGTCCGCTTGTTAGAATACGTCCTGAACGGACGCTCAAGCGTCATATTAAGAAGGAATTTGGGATTAAAACGATGCGAATGTTACATACGATGCTGCGAGTCGGCAATCTAGAAGAGTCTTTGAAATTCTACTGTGATGTGTTGGGCATGAGGCTGCTGCGCCAAAAAGATTATCCGGGAGGCGAGTTTACGCTTGCTTTTGTGGGTTATGGCGACGAGTCAGACCACACGGTTCTGGAACTGACTTATAACTGGGGCGTGGATAAGTACAACTTGGGCGATGCTTACGGGCATATTGCGCTTGGGGTTGATGATATTTACGCTAAATGCGAGGAAATTAAGGCTGCTGGTGCTAAGGTAACGCGGGAACCGGGGCCGATGAAGCACGGTTCGACGACGATCGCGTTTGTGGAAGATCCGAATGGATACAAGGTTGAGTTGATTCAGTTGGGGAGTCAGGGATCTGCCCAGAAGCAGGAAGCGACACCTGAAATGGCAAGATCGTCCAGACGCCTGATAGACGATTAAGGTCGCCCGCATCCTATATGTAACGTATGTAAGGGTGCGGCTATGGGAAAAAAGCCCGCGATCGCGGGCTTTTTTGTAGCTATGCGATCGCTTTCATTGCCCACGAGTTTTTATTGGCTATATTTTTGTCAGAAAAATTACTTATTTAACAACAATGGCATCTACATAACTGCCTTTTGCTCGGTAATTTTACTATGGTGTTTGTAAATATTTATAGCTATGTTTTATAACAGATAGCCGAGAAAAGCGTAAGATGAAAAATTTCAATTTTTTAGTATTAACATTAGGCACTCTCATCACTACAGGAGTTAGCAGTGCTAGCGCCCAGACGTTCGCGCCACAGGACGATCGCGCTTCTAGAATCATTGCTCAGATTCCAAGTGCTGATGAGTTATTTATACAAGCTAGTGAATTGCGAGGAATTGGGAAATATAAAGAAGCGATCGCCGCTTTTGACCAAGTAGTTAAAATTAAGCCAAAGTCATTTACAGCTTGGTACTGGCGCGGCTACACGCTGAGTAATTTAGGGCAATATGAAGAAGCGATCGCATCCTACGATCGAGCAATTAACCTCCAGCCAAATTACTTTTTAGCTTTGGTTGAAAAAGGCAACGCTCTTTATCAAATGAATCGCTATCAAGAAGCGGCATTATCTTACGATGAAGTTCTTAAAGCTGATTCTCGCAACTATCAAGCCTGGAAGGGGCGCGGTCTTGCTTTATACCGCTTAAATCGTTATCAAGAAGCGATATCATCAGTAGAAAATGCAGGCAAAATACAGCCTAACGATTTAGAAATTTCTGGATTGCTAGCAGCGTTAAAAAATTCGGGCACATCCCAAACCGACCTGGAAACATCGCAGCAAAGAAGCGTTGCAGTCCAAAACGATATCAAGATAGCGCAACAAAATCTTGCTAGCGTTCAAGGGGAAATTCGCACAACAGAAGAAAAACTAAAATTATCTCAATCTGACTTAAAGACTTCTGAGGGTAGGCTAGTTGCAATTCAAAACGATTTACGCACAGCCGAGTCAAGATTAAATTCTTCCAAAGCAGATTTAGTTGCTCTAGAAGCCAACATCACCATGGCTGAGGAGAAGCTAAAAACATCTCAGTCTGCTGTAAAAACATCTGAAGAAAGGTTAGTTGCAATTCAAACTGAGGCGCGGGAATCGGAGGCAAAATTAAAATCATCCAGAACCGAGTTAGTTGCGCTGCAAAGCGACATCCGCACAGCAGAAGATAAATTTAAAGTATCTCAATCCGAGATTCGCAAATCTGAAGAAAGGTTGGTTGCTGTTCGTGACAACATCAAAACATCGGAAGATAAGCTAAAAGTATCTCAAGTAGAGATTGGTAAATCTGAAGAGCGGTTGGTTGCTGTCCGTAACGATATCAAAACCTCGGAAGACAAGCTAAAAGCATATCAAGTGGAATATCGCGAATCTGAACAACAGTTGGTAGCTTTGCGCGGCGATATTAAATCTTCAGAAGATAAGCTGAAAGCATATCAAGCAGAGTATCGCGAATCCGAACAACAGTTGGTAGCTTTGCGCGGCAATATTAAATCCTCCGAAGATAAGCTGAAAGCATCGCAGACAGAACTGCAAACATTAGAACAAAGATTAGTTGCAGTGCGAGGAGAGGTTAACACATCGGAAGATAAGCTGAAAGCCTCTAGTACAGAAATACAGAAATTAGAAGAAAGAATAGTTGCTGTCCGCGAGGATATCAAAACCTCGCAAGACAAACTAAAAGTATCTCAATCAGAGTATCGCGAATCTGAACAGCAGTTGGTAGCTTTGCGCGGGGATATTAAATCTTCGGAAGATAAACTAAAAGCTTCTCAAGGAGAGTTTGGTAAATCTGAAGCAAGATTGGTAGCGTTGCGCGGGGAAATTAAATCTTCGGAAGACAAGCTGCAAGCATATCAATCGGAAGCGCAGAAATCTGAAGAAAGGTTGGTAGCTTTGCGCGGGGATATTAAATCTTCGGAAGATAAGCTGCAAGCATCTAATTCAGAAGTACGCGCTTTAGAAGAAAGGTTAGTGGCTGTTCGCGGGGAAATTAAATCTTCGGAAGACAATATTAAGTCAAAAAGATCCGAGATGAAAAGCCTCGAACAAAGTTTAGCTGCGATGCAAGGTGAGGTACGGGAATTTGAAGAAAAACTCAAAGTATCTCAAACCGAAATGCGGCAGATGGATGAGAAAAAGCGCGTATCCGCAGACGAATTGCGCGTGATGCAAGTTAATTATTGTGGAATGCAAGAAAAGCTGAGTGAAATGGAAGTAGGAATACGACAATTAAGAGGTACGGCGCAAGCTTCAGACACAGTTCAGCGTTGTCCGTTCTCGAATAATAGAACTTCCAAAGACTAACATTATAGACAGCGAATACGATCGCACTATTTAAGCGATCGCCTATAACCCTTCTTCTAATTTAGGAGAGGGGTTATTTTATTGCGATCGCGCTTCTGGAAGACGCACGACAATCGGCAAGTATAACCAAAGGCATAATTTTTGCTTGCAATGATTGGCAGTCTGTAAACAGCAGAGGCTATCTTGTTGACATACTTGTAGTAACTCACCCCTAACCCTATGACAGGATTTGAACCCATCGTTACGGACGCAGCAATTAAAAGTTTAGTGGGGATCTTTCTTAAAGCAGGTTGGGATGAGGGAGGCAAGCTACTGGGGCTATTTGGCAATGCTTTAGACGAGAAAACTCAGCAGCTATTTTTTAACGCAACGAGGCAATACGTCCAGAATTATAGTGAGCGTCACGGCATCCTGAAAGTTTTGGGAATGCGGGAACCTGTAGCTTTGGAGTCAATATATACTGGCGTTCAGTTTTTGGACGAGCAGGATATTTATCGGTTTGAGTCAATTGATAAGCTGGAAAAAGCTTACCGCGAAGCTAAAGGGCGCAGTTATCAGCGTAAAAACCGCCCTAAGCAAGATGGGCTAAAGGTTGCCAACGAAAAGCAATATTTAATGGTACTGGGCGGGCCAGGAGCAGGAAAGTCTACATTTTTGCGGCGGATGGGACTGGAAGCGCTGAAGGGCGACAAGGGAAGCTTTAAGCACGGCTGTATCCCCGTTTTCATCGAATTGAAAAGATTTAACGCTGACGAAATTAATATCGAGAAAGTCATTGCTGACGAGTTTCGCACCTGTGGTTTTCCCTCCCCTGAGAAATCCACAAAAAAATTATTAGAGCAAGGCAAGTTGCTGATTTTGCTCGATGGGCTGGATGAAGTGCCAACAAAAAATATGAATGAGGCGATCGGCCAAATTCAGAACTTTGTTGACTTGTACGATAAAAATCGCTTCATTGCCTCCTGTCGCACCGCCGCCTATCGCAGCAGTTTTCCCCGCTTTAGCGATGTGGCAATGGCAGATTTTGATGATTCCCAGATTGAGCAGTTTATTCATAACTGGTTTCAGTCAGAGGCAGACAAAAAGGCTGGCACAGCTCAGAAATGCTGGGAGGTATTGCAAAAACCAGAAAATAAAGCTGCCAAAAAGTTAGCCTATACGCCATTATTGCTGAAGTTTCTCTGTATGGTATATGAGCGCCATTCTCAAAACTTTCCCGATAAGCGCAGCGATCTATATCGCAAGGCACTGGGGATATTGTTAGAGGAATGGGCGGTAGAAAAGCTGATTTTGCAAGATGAGATTTATCAAGGACTGCATACAGAGCTACAAGAAATACTTTTATCTGAGATTGCCTACAAAGGTTTCGAGGCAGATAAGCTATTTTTCGATCAACGAGAAATTGTCGAGCAAATCAAAACATTTCTAGCAAGTAATCTAAATGCACCTCCGTATGTAGACGGTAAGGCGGTACTGAATGCCATTGCTGTTCAACAAGGTATTCTGGTAAAGCGAGCCGAGTATATATTTTCGTTCTCCCATTTGACGCTACAGGAATATTTAACTGCCAAATACATTAACGATCGTCACCTAGTTGAGAAGTTAGTTACCGAACACCTTTCAGATAAACGCTGGAAAGAGGTGTTTTTGCGTGTAGCTGAATTGATGGACGGTGGGGCATATGACTTGCTGTTACTGATGGAAAAAGAAGCTCAAAAATACATCAACACTCCCAAGTTAAAAGCTTTACTCAACTGGGCGGAAGAGGCAACAGATGGATCGCAAGGAAACTTTAAGCCTGTTGCTAAACGCGCAAATGCGATCGCCATCGCCAACGCCATCACTAACGCCAGCACACGCACTAAAACCTACGCCTACCACATCGCTAACGCCTACATCATCGCCTACGCCTACGACATCGCCTACGCCTACGACATCGCCTACGCCAACGTCATCGCCCTCGCCGACGCCACAGTCAACACCACCTGTTCCGCCCACGATGCCGACGCTATCGCCGTCGGCATCGCGAGCGCCAGCGAACTTGAGAAACTAAAAATCTTCAATAACGTAGACTTTACTAGGCTAAATGCCCATCTCCAAGCACTGAAAGATAGAATTACCCTCACTAAACAGCCACTGGAAGGGCATCAGAGATTTGAGGGTCGCTTTCAGAAAATCTGGCTCCAAGCTTTCAATATCGGCCCAGAATTAGTCAATTTATCCGAGGAAGAAGCCAAAGACTTGGAAAATTACTTATACGCCAATTACCTCATATTGCAGTGCAAACAAGCAGAAGTGCCGGTGTCGCCTAAAACATGGGAAGAAATAGAGGAGCGGATGTTGCTTATTCCTAATAAATAAAATTGCTGAGATGGCAATTTTATTTGATTGGCGAACGTATATTTTTTAGGTGATTGTGGGTTACAACGCGAATTAAAATTTATCCATTGATTTCATAACTTAATCACCGCGCCTAGCCCACACTACCTAAATATTAAGAAACCCGACTTCTTAAATAAGTCGGGTTTCTCGCCTTCACTAATAAGTTACGGCTGCTACAAACCGCACGTTTATCGATTGCTAGAACCCTTGTAAATCCGTTGCGCTTGCTCTGGAGATAACGGCATCGATGGAATTCTTTCCCTCTTAAACCCTACAGACTCACCATTATTTGCGGGAACTTGGATTTGGGGTGGCACGTTCTTCTTAAGGACGCTAGTCTTAGCAGGAAGCGGGCTGGATGGTGCCACGTATTCATCACAGTCAGGATCGTACACCAAGACTTGTCCCGTTTCAATTTGATAAAACCAAGCGTGTAGAGTCAGTTGCCCTTTATGAAGTTTAGAGTGAATCACTGGGTAAGTCCGCAAATTTTCGATTTGCGTTAGCACGTTCTCACCAATCGTCACGTCCAGAAGGTCTTCCCCGTCAAGGTCTGTGTAGTTTTCTTGAATTAGCCGACGAGTCGCTTCAGCCTGTTTTAACCATTCATAAACTAGGGGCATTTCTCCAGCCAAACTACCCAATTTCAACAATCCCTTCATCGCGCCGCAGTGAGAGTGACCGCAGACAACTATCTGGTTTATGTTTAAAGCATGAACGGCATATTCAAGTGTTGCTCCTTCGCCGCCATTTGTTGCGCCAAAAGGCGGTATCAAATTGCCAGCATTGCGGATAACAAAAAGTTCGCCGACACCAGCTTGAGTAATCAAATTCGGATCGATTCGAGAATCAGAGCAGGTGATAAACAACACCCTCGGTGTCTGACCGTGAGCGAGTTGCTCAAACAACTCGTGGTGCATGCTAAAGTAGCCGCTTTGGAACTCACGCAGACCTTTAATTAGTTTCTTCATAGAGCAGATGTTTCTCCAGCCAGGGTGATGTCCTCACCCCCAACCCCCCTCCTGCGAGGAGAGGGGAGAATTTCTGTCCCTTCTGATTTCGTGAAGTGGGTTGGGGTGAGGTTGCGTATCTAATAACTAGCAATAAATAGGAAACTGCGATCGCGCCTCCAGAAGACTCATTGTAACGGAATAGCAAAACCAACCAAAATAAAGTAAGAGCTTGTTTACTAGCCCGACCGCCACCCTCTTCAATATTGATATGCAAACAACCAGCAAACCCGCTACCCGCAAAGCTTGGGCAAAAGCGATCGCGCAACCAGGCAAAGAATTTCCTCTCACTCCCCTACCTCTGCTATCTGGCAAAATTCCCGCAGGCTTGCGCGGAACCCTCTATCGCAATGGCCCCGGTAGGCTGGAACGCGGTGGCATACCAGTGGGACACTGGTTTGATGGAGATGGTGCCATCCTCGGCGTACATTTCACCGATGCGGGTGCTACCGGACTCTATCGCTACGTGCAAACAGAAGGCTACAAAGAAGAAACTGCCGCTGATAAGTTACTTTACGGCAACTATGGCATGACCGCACCGGGGCCAATATGGAATAAATGGCTCAAATCCGTTAAAAATGTCGCCAATACCTCTGTTATCGCGCTACCCGATAAACTCTTAGCACTGTGGGAAGGAGGCGAACCCCACGCACTGGACTTAGAAACGCTGGAAACTAAGGGATTAGAGGATCTATCTGGGTTAAATAAGCTATTGCCTTATTCTGCTCATCCCAAGTGCGACGCGGAGACTGGGGAAATATTCAATTTTGGCGTTACCCCTGGATTGAAATCGACGCTGAATATTTATAAGAGCGATCGCACTGGCAAAATTTTACAAAAATCATCAGTTACTCTCGATGGTCTTCCCTTAATTCATGATTTTGTCATGGCTGGGCAATATCTCGTGTTTTTCATTCCCCCAGTCCGCGTAAATGCCATTCCCGTCCTAATAGGTTTAAACAGCTACAGTGACGCGATGGAATGGCAACCCAAGTTAGGAACTCAAATTTTAGTTTTTGACCGCGAAACTTTATCTTTAGTCAGTCGTGGAGAAACAGAATCTTGGTATCAGTGGCATTTCGGTAACGGCTACGTCGATGATAGCGGTTCAATTATTATCGATTTTGCCCGCTATCAAGACTTTACAACTAACCAACGTCTCAAAGAAATAGCAACAGGACAAACTAAAACCGCCGCAGAAGCTAATTTGTGGCAAGTGCATATCAACCCCCAAACCAGCAAAGTAACTGAATTGGAGAAATTGGTAGATCGAGATTGTGAATTCCCAGTCATACCGCCGTCGCAATTCGGTCAACCTTCGCGCTATACCTATCTTTCGGTGCAAAAGAAAGGGGTAGATATCAGCCAAGAAATATATGGCGCGATCGCTCGTTTCGACGGCAAAACCCACACTCTCACCGAAGCTGACTTGGGTGAAAATCGCTATCCGATGGAACCAATTTATGCCCCCGATGCGATTAATCCTAGCCAAGGTTGGATAGTTACAGTCGTCTATGATGGCAATTCTGATACTAGCGAAGTTTGGGTTTACGATAGCGATCGCCTGGATGAACCACCTGTTTGTAAGCTAGGATTACCTAGCGTCATCCCTATGGGATTTCACGGCACTTGGAAGCCTGCTTAACTACATAGATAAAAAGGAAAACCGTTTTCTCATAAGAAAACGGTTTTTTATTGCCCAAGGAGAGAGCAATGCTTTTTGTAGTGGGTGGATTTATGCTCGGTGCGTCAGCTATAAATCCAGACCTTTACAGATTACTTATTGATACTTTATATCTAAGCATTCTGGGGCGTTCTTCTGCCGCTGCCCCGGTTTGCCGAATCTTCTGACTCTTCAGCCACTACTATATACCCTGAGTTTTGCAGCTTAAAAGCATAGCGATTTTCGCTATCAATTTGCTTAAAAATGTTGTTAGCCGCACCAGGGGTTTTCCTGCCGCTGCCACGATTGTAAGTACCCTGGCTTGGTTTTTGAGCAACTAAATGTTGTTGAATACCATCAGAATTTCCACCATTATTTAGTTGCGTGAAATTTCTATTACTTTGGACATCTCTGCGTCCGCTGCCGCGATTATCTTTGCTTTCTCCGGAATTTTCAGCCGCTACTTTAAAAGCGTCGCTAGAGTCAATATCAACTTGATATGGCGTTTTTCTGCCGCTACCACGATTATCTTTATTACCATCTAATTTTTCAGCCACTAAATGTGTTTGCATGAAATCGGAGTTTTGTAGCTTAAAAGCGTCCTTTGCAGCCGCATCTTTTAAATTAACGCTTAAGCCAGTCAGTAACATAGTTGATAAAAGAATAGTATTGGAGACGCGCATTTGTGATGTCCTTGTTTGATGATCTACTCACTTATCCCCACTTGCTAATGAGCTATCAGTACAAAAATAAAAATATTTTCTGCAAAGAGTAAAATTAAAAAAACCCCCGGTTTTATCAAAAAAACCGGGGGTTAGAGTTTGCAGAGAGTGGCGCGAGCGCTTTGCAAATAAAAATATTTTTTGTCTCGCGCTCTAGAGCAAATTCATTAGCAAGCCAAATATAAAAAGCATTTTTCTTGCTATCTTATCTAAGGATTTATTGATATATAACGACAAAATTAGACGCGCATAATTCTGTTTGTATTTGAGCTTCTACTGCTTAATCCAGACTTGGTGCTAAGCCATCCGGAGAAAATCCACAATGCTAAGTAGAAAAGTATTATTATCTGTAAAAACAATAATTAGGCGTAGCAGCCTAAGCCATGCGCTAGGGCGATCGCACCCATAGCGCACCCCAGCGGAAAGCAAAGCCAACATGGGACAAATGCCCGCGATCGCCAGGGTCGCCTGGTTGGGGAGCCTGCATCTATACTGAGATTACCCAGCCCGTGCCTTGTGGATTTTATAGCACTAAAAACTGACTATTCAGGTATGAGTAAACTACAGGCAAAATTACCAACCGATGAATGGGTTGTGGCTACTTGGGAAGAGTACATACAAGCACTTGATAACCCAGCTTACGAACGCGCCAAGGGA
Source organism: Microcoleus sp. FACHB-831 (assembly GCF_014695585.1). Lineage (NCBI taxonomy): Bacteria > Bacillati > Cyanobacteriota > Cyanophyceae > Oscillatoriales > Microcoleaceae > Microcoleus > Microcoleus sp. FACHB-831. The sequence goes on from NZ_JACJON010000036.1 coordinate 187,245, forward strand.
TATTACCACAACGGACAGTTAAGGATTGAAATGACTCCCCAAGGTTACGACCATTCCTACGATAACTCCCTACTCGGGTATGCCATTCAGTTATTCTGCGCTATCAAAAGCATTCCCATAAGTGGACTAACTAACTGTACTTTCAGGAAAACTAATGAAGCCGAAGCGCAACCAGATTTAGCCTTTTACATTGGCGACAACGCCGAAATTATTCCGCCTGACACTTCAATAGTTAATTTGGATGTTTACCCGCCACCAGATTTAGTAATTGAAGTAGCCAAAACCTCCCTTTCAGATGATATTGGAGGCAAGCGAATGCTCTATGAGAGATTGGGAGTATGTGAATATTGGGTGGGAAATGTACGTCAGGCAACATTAATAGCTTTTGCAATTGCAGATGGTGGTAGCAAACGCATCGCCCAGTCTCAAGTTTTGGCAGAGTTACCGTTTAATCTGCTAGAAGAAGCTTTACAGCGCAGCCGCGAAACTGGTAGAAGTCAGGTATATGCTTGGTTAATTAGCCAAATGCAAGCTATTTCCCGATAAAGGCCGATATAAATACTGCTAGCTAACTGATGCCAATCTAAGCGGCGCAAGCGAGACTTATGGCATAAAAAGCGATCGCGCCGGAAAGGTTTTTCTACAACTTAGCCTTAACTACAATTAAAATAAGGCTTCTAGCCTTCCACCGATTTAGCACGATTGACCATGACCACCACACCCCGCCGCTACCACATCACTACCTTCGGCTGCCAGATGAACAAAGCCGACTCCGAACGCATGGCTGGCATCCTTGAAAATATGGGCTTTGCGTGGTCAGAAGACCCCAACGATGCTAACGTGATTCTCTACAACACTTGCACGATTCGGGATAACGCCGAACAAAAAGTTTACTCTTACCTCGGCAGACAAGCCAAGCGCAAGCACGAACAAGCCGACCTTACTCTTATAGTGGCAGGGTGTGTCGCCCAGCAGGAAGGAGAAGCCCTGCTGCGTCGCGTGCCAGAGTTAGACTTAGTGATGGGGCCGCAGCACGCCAATCGCTTGCAAGATCTGCTCGAACAGGTGTTCGATGGCAATCAGGTAGTAGCCACAGAATCTATTCATATTGTTGAAGACATCACCAAACCCCGCCGCGATAGCAAAGTAACGGCTTGGGTAAACGTAATTTATGGTTGCAACGAACGCTGCACTTACTGCGTCGTTCCCAACGTGCGGGGCGTAGAGCAATCGCGCACTCCAGAGGCAATTCGCGCTGAAATGGAAGAATTAGCGCGTCAAGGCTACAAGGAAGTGACGCTATTGGGGCAAAATATTGACGCCTACGGTCGCGATTTGCCTGGGGCGACGGCTGAAGGTCGCCATCAGCATACCTTGACCGATCTACTCTACTACGTGCATGATGTGCCGGGAATCGAGCGCATTCGTTTTGCTACGAGTCATCCGCGTTATTTCACAGAAAGGCTGATTCGCGCTTGTAACGAATTGCCTAAAGTGTGCGAACATTTCCACATTCCCTTCCAGTCTGGCGATAACGATGTGCTGAAGGCGATGGCGCGTGGTTATACCGCGGAGAAATATCGCCGGATTATTGACACAATTCGCCGCTATATGCCGGATGCGTCGATTAGTGCTGATGCGATTGTCGGATTTCCTGGCGAAACGGAAGCACAGTTTGAAAATACAATTAAACTGGTGGAAGATATTGGCTTTGACTTGTTGAATACTGCTGCATATTCTCCACGACCGGGCACGCCAGCCGCTTTATGGGAAAATCAGCTAAGTGAAGAAGTGAAAGCTGATAGATTGCAGCGTTTGAATCATCTGGTAGGAACTAAAGCAGCAGAGCGATCGCAACGTTATTTTAACCGTATTGAAGAAGTCTTAGTAGAAGACCAAAATCCCAAAGACGCAACTCAGTTAATGGGACGCACGCGCGGTAATCGCCTCACCTTTTTTACGGGTGATATCGGTCAACTCAAAGGCAAATTGGTAAAAGTTAAAATAACAGAAGTTCGCCCCTTCAGTTTGACAGGTGAGCAAATAGAAGTGCGTCAGCCAATGCCAGTTTGAGAAATAGAATGAAAACATTTCTTAGCTTGTGGAAAATAGAATTTGCCTCACGTCTTCCACACCTCCGCCGGGATATGGAAGACGCTGTTTTTCTTCCCCCACGCTTGGCTTACGGGTTATACAATGCCTTCGTGCTGCTGTACTGGACGGGAGTGGCTGCTGGGACTATAACTTGGCTGGCTTGTCGCTTTACTTTCTTGTTAGGCGCTAACACTCGCCGCGTTGCCGATAAATACAAATTGCTGCCGCCAAAGGCTAAGAAACCTACTATACAACCTCAAATATCCACGCCCAGAAAGCCAAGCGAACAAATTCCATTAGTCCAACCTACGGCTAAAGCGGAGCAAAAGATACAAGCCGCTAATACCGATAGCGAACAGATTCCATTAGTCCAACCTACGGCTAAAGCGGAGCAAAAGATACAAGCCGCTAATACCGATATGGTTGTTTTAGAGCAGGGGAAAATAGCAGAAACGCCGCTGGCAATCCCACCTATGCCAGCCGAAAAAATTCCATTAGCCGAACTTACAACAGCGGCGGCGGAAAAAGTAAAAGCAGCAAATCCTCATATGTTAGTATTGGCTCGGCCTTGGGGTAAAGGATGGCGGATTGCTGTTCTCGAACCAGATCAAGCCACCAGCATAGAACACCCTTGGAAAGTAGTAGTACGCTCCTGATTGTTATCGTCTTATTGAAGAAGGCGATCGCTATGCCAAAACTACTACGAACTAAAGAAACTGTATTAGCCCTAAAAAATGTCCTGAGTCAAGCTTCTCCAGGATGAAGGATGTAGCCGCAGATCGGACTTCGATCGAATGTCACTGGCTTAAGAAGAAAAAATAATAAACTTAACTGCGATCGCAACCGCTTGCTCCTTGTGCAGGGGGTCTGGGGGAGGCACTCCGTCCCCCAGTGGGGGGCTTGGGGGGCAACGTCCCCCAAATCCGGGTTTTTCCAATCACAAGCGATCGCATGTGCAGGGGGTCTGGGGGAGGCACTCCGTCCCCCAGTGGGGGGCTTGGGAAGCAACGTCCCCCAAATCAGAGTTTTTCCAACAAACAATTACTTTTCGCTTAAGCCAGCGCCATTCTACTAAGATCGCCTCGCGGCTCCTGTCTGTGGTAGGCTAGCGGCGTCGATAAGTTGAGGGAGATTAGAGATGAAAAAATTGCGGGTTGGGCTATTGTTTGGCGGTCGTTCGGGAGAACATGAAGTTTCGCTTAGTTCGGCACGGGCGATCGCACGCGCCCTTACCTCGCCCCAAAATAGCGATAAGTACGAACTGCTACCTTTATACATCCAAAAAGATGGGCGCTGGCTACCCGCACAAGTGGCTCAACAAGTCTTGGAATCTGGAACCCCCTTGCAATTACAGGAGGGTACTCAAGACGCCACTCCCACAACTTCCAGCAGCGAACTTTTAATTTCCAACACTCAACAGATCGGTCGCTGGCAATCTCTCTCTCAGGTGGATGAGGTTGATGTGTGGTTTCCCATCTTACACGGCCCTAATGGTGAAGATGGGACGGTTCAGGGCTTGCTGAAGTTAATGCAGGTTCCCTTTGTAGGTTCTGGGGTTTTGGGTTCGGCTTTGGGCATGGATAAGATTGCCATGAAGATGGCTTTTGCTCAGGCTGAATTGCCACAGGTGAAATATGTTGCTCTCAATAGATCCCAGGTATGGTCTAATCCTTGCGTGTTTCCCAAGTTGTGCGACGAGATAGAAGCTAAACTGGGCTATCCCTGTTTTGTGAAGCCTGCAAATTTAGGTTCATCGGTGGGCATAAGCAAAGCGCGATCGCGCACCGAATTAGAAACCGCCCTCGATAATGCCGCCAGCTACGACCGCCGTCTAATTGTGGAAGCAGGCGTGGTAGCGCGAGAGGTTGAGTGTGCTGTTTTAGGCAACGACAACCCAAAAGCTTCAGTCGTTGGAGAGATTACCTTTAACAGCGATTTTTATGACTACGAGACTAAGTACACAGAGGGCTTAGCTGGTTTGGATATTCCGGCGAAGATACCAGAAGCGATCGCTGCTCAAGTTCAGGAAATGGCTTTAAAAGCTTTTGCCGCAGTTGACGCCGCTGGTTTGGCACGGGTGGACTTTTTCTATGTAGAATCAACTGGCGAAGTTTTGATTAATGAAATCAACACCATGCCCGGTTTCACCGCGACGAGCATGTATCCCCAACTGTGGGCTGCAACTGGTATTTCTTTCCCAGAACTGGTCGATCAGTTGATTCAGTTCGCACTAGAGCGGCATTCTGCTTAATGGGCGATTGGTAATGAAGAAGAGGCGATCGCCGGCTTCCCAACTAGCGTGCAACTTTTTCCCAACGCTGCAATAGCGATCGAAGGTCTACGCTCATAAGCTGCCCATCGCTGCGTCGATTACCAATCACCAGGCGTCGTTCTAAGCTAATCTGAATTTTGGTTTAAACAGCTTAAATTCTGGGAGATAACTTTGGAACGCACATTTCTAGCCGTCAAACCCGACGGCGTACAGCGCAAACTCGTGGGCGAAATAATCCGTCGCTATGAAGCCAAAGGCTTTACCCTCGTTGGTCTGAAATTGCTTAGCGTCAGCAGGGAACTGGCAGAGGCTCATTACGACGTTCACCGCGAAAGACCCTTTTTTGGGGGTTTGGTTGAGTTTATTACCTCTGGCCCCGTTGTGGCGATGGTGTGGGAAGGTGATGGCGTCGTTGCCGCTGCCAGAAAAATCATTGGTGCTACCAACCCGCTCACAGCAGAACCGGGAACGATTCGGGGAGACTTTGGGGTGAGTATTGGTCGCAACCTGATTCACGGTTCTGATGCTATAGAGACAGCGCAGCGCGAGATTGGCCTGTGGTTTAAAGATGAAGAACTCGTCAACTGGCAACCGAGCTTGACAAGCTGGCTGTACGAATAGTTATGAGTTCTGAGTTATGAGTTTTGAATTAAAAGAAAATAATTTATAAATCAAAACTCATAACTCAGCGCGATCGCTCTCATTACCGCTTTTGCACTTCTTTTGTCTGGCTGTCTACCGATTCGCCTACGCTCTGAGTCTCAATTTCAACACTTTGCTCGTCAGTAATGGTGCGCTGGGAAAATCCCCAAGCAAATATCACAGCAATACAGGAGACCATCACCCATTCTGGAGGTACCATGTCGGGGTTAATCGCTCTTACTAAGAGCCGCAATCCCACAAGAGCAACCGTAATATAGCCAGCGTCTTCAAGATGGACAAATTCATCTAGCCAGCGGATGAACAATCCTGCCATGAATCGCAAGGTGATAACACCAATCGTGCCGCCAGTGAGGACGAGCCAGGTTTCCTTAGAGACAGCGATCGCCGTTGTGACGCTATCGAGGGAAAAGGCCACATCCGTAATCGCAATCATCGGAATTGCGTGCCATAGCGAAGCAAAACGGGGGCCGCGATGTTCGTTGTCTTCGCCGTCCTGGGAGGTAAAGTATTGGAACACCAGCCACAGCAGATACAATGCGCCTAATAGCTCGAACTGCCAAAACTGAACCACCCAGGTAGCTGTCAAAATCAGAGTGATTCGCAAAATATATGCAAATAACAATCCGATATTGAGAGCGCGACGCTGGAGCGCGGGGTCTTCTAAGCCTTGGGCAATGGCAGCCAGAGCGATCGCGTTATCCGCAGACAGTACCGCCTCTAACGCAATGAGGACAAGCAGTACAACCGTAGCTTCAATTCCGATATTGAACGGAGAGTTTAGGATTTGGTCTAGCATTAACAATTAGTGGAACTTGAAAGATGCAACTGGATTAGCAAAGAGCAAATTGCCCCAAACGTGCCAAAATGATTGCTACATTATTAACTTAGCTTAACTTTTTGTCCCACGTTCAACGCCGATTACCCCGCCAGGGGCGGCAATTGCTAAAATCTTGTGTTGCAACTTGTTACAAAATGGTTCGCGAAGGGCCAGTTTACTAGAAATTGTTGAATGATCATCCCTGAAATAAGGAGTCTCAAACAATGTCTCTATCAGATACCCAAATCTATATTGCTTTAGTTGTCGCGCTGATTCCTGGCATCTGTGCCTTCCGGCTGGCGACTGAACTGTACAAGTAAGTCGTCCGCTAATAATGTCGCAGGGAGCTTATCTTAACCAAGGCGAGTATTTCTTCCGGACAATACTGGCATAGTCCGGGTAATTGTCTGGAAGAATTGCTATCCAGGGCTTTAAAGCGCCCTGCGCTAATTTATAGTTAGGCGAGTTTGTCAAAATATAGACGTAAGTTTAAATTGCGATCGCTATTGTGGCGAATGTCACGTCTAGCGAAACCCTTACTCAGCAGACCTCTTGGCAAGAAAGCAGCAGTAAACATGACCGCTTTTTGCCTCTCCTACACCAGACTTACTGACGCTTGCGGCTAGAGTGGTATCCTGTCAGCATGAATGCAATCCAACAATCACAACCTCACCTGCAACCATCCGAGTCTCGTCGGGTGGCTACGCGGAAGCGACAACAACGCCATCCTTACCGGGCAGTTGCTGTTGAAACAACGGCGAAGTTAGCCGTAAACGTGGTGTTGTCCGCAGCAGCCATAACGGCGCTGGTGCAACTCCTTCCTTATCATATGTCTCAGCAAACGAAGCTCCGAGAAATTAACTCGGAAGTTAAGCAAACTGAAAAACGGGTCAATCGCTTGCAGAGTGACTTCAGTCGCTATTTCGATCCCCGACAAGCAAAAACTGTTATGCAGGAGCAAAGCCATCGCGTTGACCCAACTCAACGTCAGGTTGTCTTGATGGACAACGGCGCTATGGATGAGGAATCGTCTTCCGATCCTTAGAAAAGGCAAAAGTAAAAAGGCGAAAGGCAGAATTTATTCGTTTTACTGTTTATTTTAACTTTTTACTTCGTTAGCTCCTATAATTCAGGCGCTCAGTGGTTTTAACATCTGGTTCATCCAGTTTTCTACTTGCAGGCGTAGCGAACGGGAGGCGTCGCCTTGAGGCGCTAACTGAGTAAGGGCACGTTGATAATCGGCGATCGCGCAGTTCCAGTCGCCCCGCAGATGATAGGTGCGCCCCCGTTCGGCATAAATGTTGCCTCGCAACTGTCCCAGTCGCAGGGCAAAGTCAAAGTTCTCAATAGCCCGCTCGTACTGCCCCATTTCCCGAAATGTTATTCCCTGGTTGATCCAGGCGCGAATGTGGCCGGGATTCAGGTCAAGAGCCATTTCATAGTCGGCGATCGCTTCTTTTAGTTGCCCAATTGCGGCGTAGTAATTGGCTCGGTTGTTGTAAACGCTTTCCAATTGAGGATTTAGCTGTAGCGCCGTGTTGTAGTCGGCGATCGCTTGGTCCATCTGACCGCTCTGGAAATAAATTAGCCCCCTGTTGTTGTATTCCGCTGCACTCGTGGGGTTGCGGTCAATCAGAGTCGTGAGGATAGCGATCGCGCCAGTATAATCACCGCTTTGGGCTTTTGCCTTTGCTTGCTGGCGCAGGATTAGCTCGGACTCTTTGGGACTGTTGGCTGATTTGGCTAGCAGACGCTGGAGATCCTCGTTTTCGGTCGAGGGAACTGGTGAGCCTTGTTGAAGTCTTGTGTGGTGTTTACTGTTGAAAGCGCGAACGTTCATTTTATCCTCAACGGTAGCTGTGGCCTATCTGAAATCACCTTACCGACTTGATCCCCCCAGCTGAATGATGTTCTGTGTCAGTTGCCAGGGCGTCTTTGTTTTGGGGAGCGATCGCAGCAGTCAGTATGTTGATTGCTAGACATCCTCCGTAAATCTACAGCCCTTATCCTCCGGTTTCCTGAAACATCCCCCGCAATCCTACAGGTGCGATCGCGTTGGCCTTTCAAAATAGACCCCGCGTGTGAAGCTCTAGCAATTGGCATAGCACATGGAAAATCTGGAGAGGCATTGAATCAGCGTCTCTCTAAAGGCATCCAAGGACAAAAGCACAACTTACTCGCAATATTTCTGAGTTCTCACTTAGAGAATTCAACTGAAAAAGTGCTAAGCACCGCTACGCTAGCAAAAAAGAAGCTAAGAACTCGTGGATAGATGCCTGCTAGAATGCAACCGATAGGCGCTTGATGTGTCTTCGTTTGGAATACTTAACCGGAATAGCCCTATGGCAACTGCAACGTCAATACCCAATGCCCCCGACCTTTGTGCAGACGACTACCTGCTGGTAGGTTTAGCTACCTGCTTTATCAAGGAAGATGGCGAAGTTCATGAAGTGAAAGTAATTGAACCTATCCCCTCGGCTGCAATAGAAGCAATTCTCAAAGGAATTCCCACATCCTACCAGGTTGCCTGTGCCACAACGATAGGCGCGGTTATAGACAATGAGACGCCGCAGAAGCCAGCGGATTTTCCAGAAGAGTCTCAGTTTGGTGAGGAGTTTATTTTCCGCGCGATCGCAGCCGCACGCACCTATAAGACCAAACCAGCCGCCCAATCCCACATACCCCTGGGAACCAGCCGCAATGACTTTAATTACTCAGTGGAAAGAAAGCGGGTTTTGAATGCCAAGCGCGTTATCACCAAAGAAGATAACGTGAAACAACACTCCCACACTCATAAAGTTCTTTAGAGGTTAGCTGTATGTTGAAACTGTATGGCGGCGCTTTTAGTCGCGCTTCAATTGTCAAGTGGTATCTCGAAGAAATCGGCGTTCCCTACGAATTTGTGATGCTGGATATGCAGGCGGGCGCTCACTTGCAACCAGATTTTCTGGCAATTAACCCGATAGGCAAAGTCCCTGCTATTGTCGATGGGGATTTCAAGCTTTGGGAATCGGGGGCGATTTTGGTGTATTTAGCCCAAAAGTACGGTAAGATGCCAGCCTCCCCAGAGGAGCAAGCGGTCATTATCCAATGGGTGCTATTTGGCAATGCTACATTGGCGCAAGGGATTTTTGTAGAGGCTAATCGGGCCAAAGAACTACCCAAATTGATGAAACCGCTGAATGACATATTTGAGCGGCAACCGTTCTTACTGGGAAATGAGTTCAGCGTGGCTGATGTAGCGGTTGGGTCAATTCTGGGTTACATCCCCATGATGTTGAAGCTTGACTTGAGCGAGTACCCAGCTGTTGTGGACTATATCAAGCGTATGGGGGAGCGTCCTGCTTTTCAGAAATCAATTGCCGCACGCGGTTAATTGATGGTTGATGGGTGATGGGTGATGGTTCGTTGCTTATTGCCATAAACCATCAACCATCACTGTTAGGTTTAGCGGAAACCGACGGCTGCTTGCCAAACGAAGGCTAGCAGCAAGAAGAATACAGGAATAATTGGAAGAACGTCGATGAGGGGGTCAAAGGCGGCGTAAGCTTCGGGGAGTTTTGCCAACAGGAGTGCAGCTTCCATGTTTAAATTTACCTTTCCAACACAGTTTTCAGAATTGACATGGATCTTAACATGAATCCGATGGCATCTGGACTGGGTAAAATAACCCAAAAAGCGGTCGCGAAGTTACCTAGCTCAACTGCGTTCCTGACTTTTAGTTTCAGGTAAGCGATCGCGGCGAGGTTAATAAGTCAAGAGATTGAGTGGGAGAAGTTTGTAAATATTTGATTAGGAGCGATCGCACTCACTTGTGAAATAACCATCGTATTTGAGTTGCCAAATACCAGACTTTCAGATCCCCGACTTGTTTAAGAAGTCGGAGATATCCCTTTCAGGAATTATTAATGCATATTAAATTAACTTAAATACGGCTTCAATTGCTCGTTTTGCCGCTTCAACAAAAGCTGCAATTACAACCAAATTAGTTTATTAAAACACAGGATAAAGTTTATAAAAAAGCAAATTATTTTTTACTAGATAACTGCCATTATTCAGGCACAAGAGGACTCGTTGGGCTAAGGGGGGCTGTAAAGACAAAGTAGATCACCCCAGTTCCCAAGAGTATTACCGCAAGGCTGAACAGGATCACCCAGCGGTCTGCTGGTTCATAAGTATCCTCGTCGATGTCGCGTCGGGCGACAAAGTAGTGCCAGGTTGATAGCAACACCGTCACTAGGCCAACTAAAGAGAAAATTAAACCCAACATCCAGCCATTGCCGGGACGAGGTACAAGGGGTGGCTGAAAAGCGCGAAGGCGCACGATGACGACGCCAAAACCCATGAGGGCGATCGCAGTCCGCATCCATGCCAAATAGGTACGCTCATTTGCCAAATGTTCCCGCACCCGCGACTGATTCACTTTCCTTGGCTTCTCTGCATCTACTTTGGTGAAGTTGAACAGTAAACTCATCGATTACACCCTAAATTGCGGTTCAGACGTAGAAATAAAATCAGCTAGAAGGCCTTTATAAGCACTTTTAGCCAAAATTTTAATTTCGCGGAAGAACTTATAAAGGCTATTAGCCAGAGCATGATAAATATTAGGCAATTATGCCCTCTAGCTTGTCATACCCTGGCTATTCACTTAATATCCTACCGATGAAAAGCAGGAAAAACCCTCAACCTATCCATGAATTTTAATCATCGATTGGTGCATTGGCAGTTTGCGAGTCAATATCCGCTTGAGACAAAGTGGGAATAGACCAGTTAGCAGCACCCGCCTTGAAAACTTTAGCAGGAGAAACATTGAATTCAACTGCGCCAGTTTCTGAATTTGTTTTAGCGATTAGCTGAGTTCCACTCACAATTTTGAGAGCGACAGGCTCGCCTAATTCTTGCCCTTGGTTATCCCCAGCCGTTAAGCCAGCGACTTTAGCATCACTCGGCAAGTAAACGCCATCGCAGCTCCAATCATCATCCGTTTCTTGACCATCTCCTAAGTAATAAAGGGTACTTTGGTCGGAGGTTGGAAAGAAGGATTTTTTGGGTTTATGAGCGTAAATAGCCAGAGTTTTTCCGGTTTCATTGCGGCACCGCCCCCAGTCTTTTGCGGTTTCTAGAATGTATTTTTGAAGCTGTAACTGACCAATTTGCTGCTGAATTTCCTCCGGTGTAGAACCAGATGAATCTGGTGCATCCTTGGCTTTTAAGAGGTTATCGAGAGCTTGAGTCACTTCTGTGTAATCGGCACTCTGGGTCAAACGCGGTCTATCTGCCCATGAGGGTTGAGCGATCGCTAAATTGACTAGAAGCGCCAATACTACTAAAACAATTTTCCAGAGTTTCATGAGCTTTCTCCTTTTCAAAATGGCTAGTTGTTTTTATTAAAGCTATTTTCCTTAATTTATTTTAGAATCTAAAGGAAAATAGCTGTTCGGGGAATGTTGAGGGTGCAGAGGTAGTCAAGCGCTCATTAGGAAATTGATGCGCTCATATCTTGCCAGCAACCTGAATTTGATCGAAAATTGCCCCCTCGGCAAAGAACTTCTTCTGGATATCATCCCAACCCCCCAAATCTTGAACGGTGAAGAGAGTTTGGAGTTGGGGATAATTATTAGCAACTTCTGCTGCCACGCTAGGATTAACGGGACGATATCCTAACTTCGCAAATTCTTGTTGGGCTTCAGTTGTGTAAAGAAAATCGACAAATGCTTGTGCAATTTGTCTGGTGCCGTGTTTATCAACGTTTTTGTCTACAAGAGCGACAGGGTTGTCGATCGAAATGTTAACTTCGGGTACCACAGAAGGTAGTTTCTCACCATTCTGCTGAGCCAAAATTACCTCGTCTTCGTAGTTGAGTAAGACATCTCCCTTTCCTTGCTTAAAAAATATATCGCTAGCCTGACGCGCATTGTTGGTTAGCACGGGGACGTTTTTATAGACTTTGGTTGCAAACTCCCGCGCTTGAGCTTCATCGCCCCCTTTTTGCGTCACAGAACCCCACAAAGCCAGGAAATTCCAAATAGCAATACCAGATGTTTTGGGGTTAGCTGTAATGATACTCAGGCCATCTTTTGTCAAGTCTTCCCAAGTGTTGATGCCTTTCGGGTTGCCAGGGCGGGTAACAATAGCGACGACGGAACGGGTAACAATGCCACCTCTGGGAGATTTTCTTTCCCAACCGGGTTCAATTAAACCTGCTTTTTCAATTTTATGGGTGTCAAGGGCAAGTGAGAGATGGACGATATCTGCTTCTTGCGAGCCATCAATGACAGCACGAGCTTGGGAACCAGATCCGCCATAACTCTGCTCGATAGTGACGTTTTGATTATGTTCTTTCTGCCACTTTTCTACAAATTTCGGTACGATTTGCTCGTAAGCTGCTTGAGTAACCGAATAGGAGACGAGAGATAGCTTTACGTCACCACCTTTAGAAGCTGAGTTAGCGTTGCTACCACAGGCAGCGATCGCCATGCTTAGGCCAACTCCTACCAAAAACAGGGGCACGAAGCGCCATAGAGAACGTCCGTTCGACCAACTTCTTATCGATTGTTGGCACCACTGTCTAATACCCTGCAAAGCTTTTGGAATTTTGTAGGGTGTAGCGCTTGTCGGAGAGGATTTTGAATTTTGAATTGTCATAACTACACAACAAAATCTATTGGAACCAGAGTCAGGCGTCCTTAATCTGGCACCACAATATTTTCTAAACCTTTTTCTGCACTCGGATATTGGGGATTCATCGCCTCCAGCGTGTCCGCGATCGCACGAGCAACCACTAGATTGCGATACCACTTATTGTTGGCAGGCACTACATACCAAGGGGCGTGGGCAGTCGAGCAATTATTAATCATGTCCTCAAAAGCCGCTTGATAGTCATCCCAAAACAGGCGTTCTTTCACGTCATTACTGGAAAACTTCCAATGCTTATCTGGGTCTTGTAATCTACTTTCTAAGCGCCGTTTTTGTTCGTCTTTAGAAATGTGGAGAAAAAACTTGATTACCGCAATATTATTAAGAGTGAGCATATGCTCAAACTCATTAATCAGGTGATAGCGCTCTAGCCAAACGTTCTCCGGTACCAACTGCTTCACTCGCACAATTAGCACGTCTTCGTAATGAGAGCGGTTGAAGATCGAGATCATCCCGCGCTGCGGGGTTCGCTGGTGGTAGCGCCACAGAAAGTCGTGATTTAATTCCTCATCGCTGGGCTTTTTGAATGACCACACTTGACAGCCTTGCGGATTGAGTCCGCCAAATACGTGTTTGATTGTGCCATCTTTACCGCCTGTGTCCATCGCTTGCAGCACAATCAACAAACTGCGCTTGTGTTCGGCATATAACCGTTCTTGTAAATTCTGTAGGCGTTGGCGCTGCTTTTCAAGCTCCTTCTCAACGTGTTTCTTTTTCTTGTAGTCCTCGGCAGCATTTGGATCGAGATTAGCCAAAATGATCGGTCGTCCGGGGTGAACCCGGTAGCGAGGATAGTCGGGTTCAGGCGGTGGATTGTCTACAACAATTTTTTCAGGTGCCATCTCAGAGGCAGACTCAGCCGTTGCCAACGCTTGCGCTTTTTTAGTCTTGTCAGATTCTGCTGGCGCGGCACCTGAAGCGAGAGAACTACTCTCTATTGAATTACTTAACTGGCTCATTTTGTCTCCAGAGTTGAACGAAGTTGGTTGCTCTTAAGACGTGTTGGTGAGGAAGCCAACATCTGCAAGGCGGGACTCAACCAAATTTACCGCTGATGTAAGCTTTAGCTTCTTGAGTACGAGGAGAATTGAAGATTTCTTCGGTAGGAGTGAATTCGACTAATTTTCCTCTGCGCTTGCCGCTTGCATCTGTTTCTGTATTGAAAAAGCCAGTTAAATCTGATATTCGCGAAGCTTGCTGCATATTGTGAGTCACCATAATCATGGTGTATTGTTCTTTAAGCTCGCGGCAAAGTTCTTCAACCTGCTGAGTTGAAATTGGGTCGAGAGCAGAACAGGGTTCATCCATTAATAAAACATCCGGCTTCATGGCGATCGCGCGTGCAATGCAAAGCCGCTGCTGCTGTCCTCCTGATAAAGCTGTTCCCTTTTCTTTTAACTTGTCTTTCACCTCATCCCAAAGCGCAGCTCGCCGCAGCGATTGCTCTACCAGTTCATCCATATTTCCTTTATAACCATTCGCACGCGGGCCAAAGGCTATATTTTCGTAAATTGACTTTGGAAAAGGGTTCGGTCTCTGAAATACCATCCCGACTTGACGGCGGATTTTCACCGGATTAATCTTGCCATCGTAAATATTTTTACCCTGGTAATTAATTTGGCCTTCTACCCTTGCTCCAGGTATTAAATCGTTCATTCGGTTGAAGCATCGCAAGAAGGTACTTTTGCCACATCCTGAAGGGCCAATGAAGGCTACAATTTTTCTTTCAGGAATTTCCATATCGACTTCCTGAAGCGCCAGAAAATCACCGTAGTAAACTTTAACACCTTGGGCGTTAAGAACCGTGTTATTTTGCGTGCTTTGAGCTTTTTTGGGGGAGCGCATATCGTGTATTTTCCAGTATTTATTACATTCGATCTTTGAACGTTGAGTTTTGAGTTTATGCTCCCATGAATTACGAAGCATTTAAACCATTTCTTTTATTAAAGTTAAGGAATTTTAACTTTAATTAATCTTTTATTTAAATGTAGAAAAGCGTTGTCGAAGGTATATTGCTGTACCATTTAAGACCAAAATCAATAACAGTAAAACAATGATTGACGCTGCTGCTGCATTAGCAAAACCAGGCTCAGGGCGAGTGATATAGGTGTAAATTTGAATGGGCAAGGCCATAAAGCGCTGAAACAAACCAGGGTTGAATGTAAGAAAACTCACAGCTCCGACAACAATTAAAGAAGCCGCATCGCCAATCGCACGGGAAACGGAAATAATCACCCCTGTTAAGATGCCTGGAATCGCATAAGGTAAGACGTGATTCCACACCGTTTGCCATTTGGTTGTGCCTAAGCCATAAGAAGCTTGTCGTAAAGAATCGGGAACAGCTCGAATTGCCTCTCTAGCAGTCACAATAATTACTGGTAAAGACAGCAACGACAATGTTAATGCGCCAGAAAGCAAAGCTGGCCCGAAGTTCAAAAGATAATTGAAAACGCCTAATCCCAGTAGACCATAGACAATTGAAGGGACTCCAGCGAGATTGCTAACGTTAATCTCGATAATATCCGTCCACCAAGCTTTGGGCGCATATTCTTCCAGATACAAAGCCGCTCCCACACCGATAGGGACGGAAATTAGCATTACTAATCCACCTAGAAGCATACTGCCAAAAATAGCAGGGCGTATGCCACCTCTATCGGGGAACCGGGAAGGAGTTTCAGTTAGAAAGCCAGGACTCAACAGCCGCCCTAACCCATCCTTAAAGACATCAAAAACTAGGACTGCAAGAACCACTAAACCAATAGATAGGCCAAGCAAAAAGATAAGTTCAAATATTTTGCCTGTTGTTTCTCTCTGCTCTACATTCGCAGAAAATTCTCCTTGTGGTTCCTGTGATTTGTTTCGGGAAATAGAACTACTCATGTTTATTAATCGTATTTCTCTTTGTAGCGATTAGAAATCCAATGGCTGACAATATTCAACCCAAGCGTTATTAAAAACAAAACGGCTCCCACAGCATATAAAGTGTTGTAATTAACACTGCCACGAGGGCTATCTCCGCCTGAAATTTGAGCCATATAAGCTGTCATTGTTTCCACTGATTGAAATGGATTAAGGCTTATTCGTGGCTCTTGCCCAGCAGCAATTAGAACCGTCATCGTTTCGCCAACGGCTCTAGAAATGCCCAGAATAATCGAGGCAGCAATTCCAGAAAGGGCAGCAGGAAGGACAACTTTAAAAATGGTTTCCAGTTTAGTTACGCCGATTGCGTAAGCTCCTTCGCGCAAAGAGCGAGGCACAGATTGTATGGCATCTAAGCTGATGGAACCGACGGTAGGGCTAATCATTATTCCCATCATCAGCCCAGCACTTAAGGCGTTAAAAATTTCTAGGGGAAGAAACGAGCGCAGAACAGGCGTAACAAATAAAAGTGCAAAGTAGCCATAGACAACTGTAGGGACTCCCCCTAATAGTTCTACGGCTGGGCGTAAAATTGCTGCCACCTTGGGCGAAGCATATTCGGCTAAATAGATAGCTGAACATAAACCCAGAGGAATAGCAACGAGCATGGCAATAACCGTAGTCATTAAAGTGCCATTAATCAAAGGCCAAATTCCAAAATGTTTCTCTGCAAATAAAGGTGTCCACTTGGTATCGAGAAAGAACTGAGCAAACGAAACCTCTTGGAAAAAATCAAACGTTACCCGGAAGATAATAAAAACAATTCCAAAGGTAGTGAGGACAGAAATCAAGGCGCAACAAAATAAAAGCGTTTCGATAATTTTTTCCTGGATATCGTCAGACGCTGCCTTTTCGAGCGATCGCCTGTATTCCCTATTAAATTCATTGCTAAAATTTGCGTTTTGCATAAGTAGAATGCAGTTGAAGTTGTTCGTAATTGAGTAATTAGGTTGTTTGAGGTTGGCAAGGTATGGTTGTGTTAAGCGATCGCTCACCACAACCTACCATTAACCCTCCTCTTAAAGAAGATTTGCGATAGGTTCGCCCGGTTTTGCATCTTTGAACTTAGAACCTGTTTCACCAGAGGCAACTTTTTGTTTGATTTTGGGGTAAGCTTCATCCGGTAGCGCCACATAACCAACTTGATCGATCCATTTCCAAGAATTCTCTATATAAAAATCAACAAACTCTTTTACCGCTGGTTTGCTATCTAGAGAACTCTTGCTGATATAGATAAATAGAGGACGAGACAAAGGTAGATAAATATTTCTAACAACATTGTCTAGAGGAACTGGTGTTTCACACTTGCCTTTTGGACTTTCCACACCAACCAAGTTCAGCTTGTCTTGGTTTTCCATATAGTAAGATATCCCCACATACCCTATAGCGTTTGTGTCGCCCGCAATCCCTTGTACAAGGACGTTTTGATTGTGGCTAGGAGTGTAGTCTGTGCGGCTATTTTTTGCTTTGCCAGTCACAGCTTGGGTGAAATAATCAAACGTTCCCGTATCAGAAGCAGGCGCATAAAGCTTTAGTCGCTGGTCGGGAAACTTTGGATTTACTTGATTCCAGTTGGTTATTTTGCGGTCTGATTTAGAGTTCCAAATCTTGTTAAGTTCGTCGATAGTCAGGCATTTAGCAAAGTTATTTTGACGATTGACGATGACGGCGATTCCATCTAAGGCAACAGGCAATTCTACAAAATCAATGCCCTTCTTTTTACATCTTTCAATTTCTTCATCCCTTATAGAGCGTGAAGCGCCAACGATATCAATCTCTCCAGCACAAAACTTACTCATGCCGCCGCCAGTACCGCTTGAAGCAACGCTAACTTGAGCAGCAGGTTTAAATTTTTGAAATTCTTCAGCCACAGATTGATGGATAGGGAATCCCACAGCTCCACCATCAATACTCACCTGATTCTGCTTCTGCTCCGATCTACTGCAACCGCTTATACCGCAGCTAAAGAATATCAGAAATGCTAATAAAGTTCGATAATTTACTAATGATTTACCCAGTAAATTTATATTAAAAATTAGTTGTTCCTTCATGGTTATTACCCTTTTTATTGAATTTATCTCTTAAATATGCATATCAAAATTTATTCAGCGCATATAAGGCGCTGAACGGCTGACTTAATCACCAAATATTTTGCTGCAATACCAGCGAGCGAGTTATTCGGGTATGGTAACTAACCCTCGATAAATTTACGGTATTTTAGTCTTTAACTCTTGTTAAAGCTACTACTCACATCCTGCAATTTAGGAGGCTTTAGGCTCTAACCCCGGTTTGTCGCTCGGCTTACCGGACTTTTTATAATAGTACAGGTTTATAAAGCTGACTAATCCTTCTTAAGGAATATTTGTACTAAGCAAGCTTGCACCAGAAAGCCTTTATTGCTCGATAATAGGTGCGTCGCTGCTGTCAAGGCAAAGTAAATGTAGCGTGCGATCGCACTTAAGGTAGCTGGAATACTGGTAAAGATGCCTCTAAAGGTTGATGTACAATCCTCTGTTGTTGTACAACTTTTGCTGGTGCGTCTCTCAAAGCAAGGATGGGCAGAACTAAAAATCGCCCTAGCAGCGATCGCCCAAACCCTAAATCTACCCCTACTTCTGAGAACCTGCCACAGTTAAGTTGTGAGATAGTAATGAATTCTTTTTGAAGCGAAACCTATTTCTCACCCACCCTCTAATAGAAAAGCTCCAGTCGGTGCAACTGACTGGAGCTAAAGTAATAAATATTTAACCGAGCGGACTTGGGTTGGACTTACTTTTCTAGGCGAATGAGGGGCTGGAAATCTTTGATATTGTCCTCCGCCTGCCGCTCCACGTTGAAGGGAAGATACACTGAATATCCATTAGGAAATTTATTATCAACTACTTTAATTTCTTTGAGAGATTGCTGCTGCTTTTCCAGGACTGGCAACACGCTCGCTTTAATTTCATCGAGAGAGTGCTGCTGCTTTTTGACAATTTGAGTTAGTTCTTTAAGCTGTTGAGCCTGCAAAGAATCCATTTTTTCATGCAGCAGCTCAATGTTCTGTGCAGCTTGACGATTCACTTCGTGGTCATATTCATTTTTTTCGCGCTCTATATCAGACTGGCGGTTTTGGCTCATCAAAACAATAGGAGCAGTGTAGGCTGACGCAAACGAAAACACCAAGTTGAGCAATATGAAGGGCTGCTCATCCCAGTGAGGCACTCCAGGCATTACGTTAAAACCAACCCAACCCGCCAGAATGGTAGTTTGCACAGTCAGAAATGACCAAGACCCAACTTTGGCTGCAAGCAAATCCGCGAGGTGTTGTCCTCTGGTCTGTGTTTTACTTTCAGACTGTAATTTTTGTTGGTTTGATAGCTCTTTTAGCGAAGGAGTAGATGTTTTCATTGTTTGGGGTTCAGCGCTATTTGATAATAATTTTTTTTGGTTCATGTTGCACCTCTTTAAGATTTAAAGAAAGACTCGATACTAACTCTTGCCTTGATTCAATCCTGATTAATTTCATCTGTTCAATCTGGATTACTTTCAAGATAAAGCCTAATTAAGGATAAAAGCAAATACTCTTAGTTTTTAAAACGATAAATAAAAGTGATGGTGTACAACTAGACTAGAAGCGATCGCGTCTGCGGCAATGTTACGCAATGTAACTTAAGCTCTGTAAATATACATAAATGCAGCTTTCTGCCCCATATTGCTACTTTTAACCCTCGATATGGGATTACTAATCACTTATAGTTATCGTTTCCACAATTAATAATATTTGATTTTATGAAAACTGCGTCATAAAGTGAAATTATTGCTAACGCAGTGGATGCTTTCTGAAATGCAACCTAATAGCCCAATTTGGCAGGTATAACCCAAGCCATAATACAGTTGACAAGTGTGTGGTAATTAGCATAAAAAACCAAACCCTAGCTGATACAAAGCCAGCATTTTGATTAAGGAGAGATAGAAATGAGCGGACTCACCAGTGCAATTCCTACCGGGATCGCAGCCTTTACAGCAACTAATCTTGACGATCTGGTAATATTGACGCTGTTGTTCTCCCAGGTGAATGCCACCTTCCGCTGTCGGCATATTGTCATGGGTCAGTATCTGGGATTCAGTACCCTAGTCGTTGGCAGCCTTGCTGGTTTCTTGGGCGGATTGGTTGTGCCATCCCATTGGGTTGGTCTTCTGGGCTTGGTGCCGATTGCAATAGGGCTGAACCAACTGCTGAATCCAGACAGCGATTCGTCGGAGGAGATGCAGGAGGAAACAGATTTATTTAAACCCTCTCCCTTCGCGAGTTTTCTATCTCCCCAAACCTATGGCGTAGCGGCTATTACCATCGCGAATGGTAGCGACAATGTGAGTATCTATATGCCGTTGTTTGCTAATAGTGCTTGGGAAAGTTTGCTGGTAATTATCGGCGTGTTTCTTTCACTGGTTGGGGTTTGGTGCTACGTGACGTATAAGTTGACTCGCCAAACAGCGATCGCTTCCCTACTAACTCGCTATGGCAACCATCTCGTTCCCTTTGTGTTGATTGGCTTAGGTGTGTTTATCATCCTCGATAGTGCCTCGCTAACTCCTATTGCCTTAGCTGGTAACTGCTTGTGTTTGGCGGGACTGGTCAAACTGTATGCGATGAATGGGCAGTCGCTGGAAGCAAAAGAAAATTGAGCCTGCGCGATCGCACCTTTGGAAAAATTTTGTAATTGTGACAAGGAAAAATATGATGAAACTCTTCAAAACCGCTTTGGTAGCCCTGGTTCTTCTGGTCAATTTCCTGATTGCCCAACCTTCATGGGCAGATCCAAATCTAACTAAGAGTCCTGACTACGCTGAGGTGACTCAATCTATCGATAACCTTTTGAAGGCAAAGGAAAACCCCGATCGCTCCGAGTCCGCCCCAGAGGAAATTGAGCGACAACTGGGTGAATTGAACTTGCAAAAGTACATCTTGGAAACGGCAACAGATTGGGCGCAATGTCGCAATGAAACAGGCAAGACTTTGGCAGTCTATGCTCGTAAACCCAAAAAAGCCAACCAAGCGAACGCTCTCTACTTCTTGGGAAATGGCCAGACTACCGATGATGACTGGAACTGTGATGGTGTTTACTTACCAAGTGGCACTAACGTGGCTGGTTTAACTTCTCCGGATGCACCACAACTAGCCGAACCCCTGGCTATCAAAGTTGTGAATGGAACTCAGTTAGTGGCTAAGACTAATGCAGACACGGGCGCTGTTGAATTGAACATTACTCCTGCCAAGGTGTTCAAAACAGGCGAGGGTAACTGGTCGATTCCCACTTTGTCACAAACCGATATTGATGCACAGGTTCCCAACGCACCGATTGAGGACTAAACTTCAAACCCAGAGCGATCGCTCTGGTTTTTTTGTATTAGCCGCCGACGCTGAATGAAAGCGAAAATATGACTTAGCGACTATAGAAAAAATGGAAGCGATCGCATCCATTGAGTCAAAACTTTCCCTGATACTCTTATGGGTTATATTTCTAAAATAGTGCGTTCCAATCAATTGATAATAGTTTGGAGCGGGTTTTTTTTGGGGTGAGAAAGTGGGAATGGTGGGATGGCGTGAGTCGGCGATGAGACAGATTGTAGCGTCGAAACGAGCGATCGCATCCAGAAAAGTTTGGCTCAAACCTTGAGGTATCGCGTCTTCGTAGAAGATGAGGATGGGGTGTTTTTCCCAGTCTAGGAGTTGCCAGACTTCTAAGGAAGCTGAATAATCTTGATTATTGATGAAAACGACGAATTCGATACTGTTTACTCCAAAAGATATTCTTGATGCCTCAAATTGTCCAATCTTCGATTGCCAACCCTGCCACTTTCCCGAAATCTCGATGATTGCGGGTTAACAGAATCAATCCACAAGACAGTGCAATGGCCGCGATCCTTGCATCCATTTTTGCGAGTTGAATCCGTTGTGACTTTAATTGCTCAAATGTTGTAGCTGCACCCGCATCGAATGGGAGGAGGGGTAACACTTTAAAGTTGCTGACGAGTCGCGCCATCATCTCATATCCTTTCACTACGTCATTTAGGGTGCGCTCGCGATTAATATAGGCGTGACAGCCAAGCATTTGTTCGTGAAAGGTTACAATTGACACCGCAAAATCTGATGGCGGGTATTGAGCCAGACGTGTCGCAAGGTTGCTGTAATCCTTCCCAGTTTGACGCTGAAGAATGCTCAGATGGTCTGTATCCAATAAATATTTCATGGCTCGTCTTGTGCTTCTAATACAGACTCATCACCTTGGCGAATCGCTCGTCCGTAAGCCAGTACCTCCTCAAAGGCAGGTTCATCTTTGAAAGACCCTGTAATTTGTTGTAGCCAATTGGTCGGTTGAGGATTTGCAACTTGTTTCTGCAATTCGGTAACTGCTGCTTCTACTGCTGCCATCCGTTCTTCTAAAGAGGTGTTGGTTGCCATTGAATTTTCTCCTAATTATTAATTTTTTTTGTCTGAAGGATAACTACACCCAAATTCTTTTTCTGTATTTAGTTTGCCATCGAACGGCGCAGAAACAGGGTTTCTTCATCAAATCTCGGTTAGGATGCAGTAAGCAACGCAGAAACCCAGTTTCTTGATTCAGTTTTATTCTTTTTGGATTTCGCCTATTCCGTACTTAGGGTGCTAAACTTATATAAAATTTCGGAAAATAATACTTCTGTTTGGATAAGTGTTTTCCGCCATTCCCTACAGGACGCTATGCGAATGCACAGGTGCAGTCCATCAGTCTCTCAAAGCAATAATTAACAGCGCATTCGCAGATCCGGATATAGTTGAAGAAGCCAACATCAGCAGGCAGGCTTTCTGCGACAAGGAAATCGGACTGCCTAAAGAACAGGCTCTAGCATTGAGATATGCGATCCCTTGGGAGTAGACACGACTGCTTTCGGGCAGGAATTTGACCCTAAGTCGCTCCGCTACGCCTACAACAAACTGACAATCCTGTTAGATACGTGGATATAGCAGCCGGACAAATCTTGCTGGGTAGATCTTTGGACACCAACCCGGAGTTCTATAATTTTGAGAGATTGGCATATGCTAGAGTAACATCACCAATGTTGCAAGTTCTCGACCTTCTAGAACCAAAACCCGAACAGATGAGAGCTAACCTACTTTTTTAAGCACAAATTTTTCGCACTTAGACCCCTGTAGTATACAGAGCCTATTTAGTTTTGCATATCAGTCTATGAAAGCACCCGAAGCAAATCCAAAAAATCTTTTATCACTTATCAATGATGTTTACAGCGGCAAGGTAGTCGTACCAGAATTTCAGCGTTCATTTGTATGGGAGAGAGATGATGTTGAACAATTCCTTACATCTCTACTTCATGGGTATTTCACAGGGACATTTTTAATGTTAGATACCCCAACACAGAAGCCTATGTTTTCTTTTCGTGCTGTTGAAGGGGTTGAGAAAGTTAACCCCAGCGTGCGCCCTAAAACCGACCACAGAACTGTTCAGCTAGTTTTAGATGGTCAACAGCGCATCACTTCCTTGTTTTATGCTTTATATGAACCAGATATTCCTTTGAAGAATGTCAAAAATCCATATATATTTTATTTAGATATCGAGCAAGCTTTAAACGGAAATATTGACGAAGCAGTAATTGGAATATCCAAAAAGGATAATAAGCGCATCTCAGAATTTGATAAATTGGTTCTGGAAGATAAAGCTATACGATTTTCGGTTTTAAAGGAACCTAATAGCTTATACAAATGGCTGTACCAAAAGCAATCAGTTTGGCAAGAAGAGAATGTTACTAAAATTGCAAAATTATATGAGCGCTTACAACAGTTTATGATTCCTGTAGTCGCTTTACCCGAAGAAACTAGCCAGGAAGATATTGTCAATATATTTGAGCGAATTAACAGAACTGGAGTTAGCCTTTCACTTTTTGATTTAGCTGTAGCACAGCTTTATTTAAAGGATATAAAGCTGCGAGAATTATGGGATAGCTTTAAGAAAAAGCATAAACCAATTACTTCTGTAGTAGAACCAGAATTCTTGCTTCGTGTGATTGCTCTTGTAGAAGGAAAGGAGATTCGGCGGCGCGATCTACTTAATGCTATTAACCTAGAAGCGAATGCTTTCAAAAAGCGTTGGGATGAAGCAGTAGAATGTATATTAAAAGCGCATACTCGAATTACTCACACATATGGTGCATTTAGTGACAAGTGGATTCCTTACTCGACATTGTTAGTAACGCTGGCAGTTGTATTGTATAAACTTAAGGATAAATCGGCAGGAGCTGAGGATTATGGGAAGGTAGATCGTTGGTACTGGGGTTGCGTTTTGAGTCGGCGCTATGATAGTTCCCGATTCACTAAAACTTATCAAGATGTCAAAGATATAGATAGTTGGCTTGGAGGAGGAGACCCTCCCCAATGGCTACAACAGTTTGCTAGTCAAGACTTAAATTTGGATATCGTCGATGACCCTCGATCTGCTTTATACCGAGGACTTATGGGTATAATTGTGCGTCAGGGAGCAAAAGACTTTTTAACCGGGCAGTCTGTGAAGGACAAGTTAAGTGAGTGTCAAGACGACCATATATTTCCAAAATCTACATATCAGAAACAACATAAAAACCTAATAAATAGCATTTTGAATAGAACTATTATCTGGGAGCGTACAAATAATGAGAAAAAGAACAAAGCTCCATCTGAATTTTTCCAAGATTGTCTGTCTAAGCACGGTAATGATGAAAATAAATTGAAAGAGACATTAGACAGTCACTTCATCTCTCCAAACGCTTACACATATTTAAAAAATGACGATTTTAACTCATTTATTGAAGAAAGGCGCAAAAGTTTAAAAGCAGCAATTAAAGATTTATTCCCATAATGTTTTGTAACACTGTTGTAAAAATAACATATGTTTTAACCTGAAATGAGCGCCTAAAGGAAAGTTTTTCATTAAGGATAGGCCAAACCAAGATTCCTTAAAGGGCGGCTACCGCCGCCCCATCGAACCAAACACCCAAACCCTTTGCTTTGCGTCCCTTACGCCTACACCTTATCTGTATATAGCGTTTACTACTCTAGTGAGGTACAGTAACAGGAGTGAGTAAACCAGTTACGGATATCTTGTAGAGACACTTTATTAAAAGCTTCTTCAATTGCTTTGGCTAAATCTGGATAATTTCTGGGACTGAGCGAACGTAGTATACTTTTGACTTTCGACCAACAATTTTCAATTGGTGAGAAATCGGG